>CBCTLT010000040.1:0-8276 GCA_965147785.1 uncultured Oscillospiraceae bacterium | reverse complement strand
TAATCATGTCCACCACGGTGTAGACGGACTGAAGAATATTGGATGCCAAAAACGGCATGGAAAAGGCCAGCAGCTGCTTTGGAACGCTGCCATGAAGCAGGTCATGGGTGGGTGCGGTGGACATAGAGCGGTCCCCCAATCCTTTGAATTCGTAGTATCTTCATCATACCATAGCACTTGTATCTGCGCAACCGACCTGTTTGCACCCTATGGTTCTGTTTGTGTTGCACTTTCCGAAAAAGTCGGATATACTTATAGAATCAAGCAATGGCTTGCAATGGAAACGATAGGAGAATACTATGTCTGATTATACTTGTTCCGTCCCCTGCCTGTTTGGGCTGGAGGGCGTTGCTGCCCAGGAGCTTCGCAGATTGGAGATGCGAGATGTCCGGGGAGAAAATGGCCGGGTGCTCTTTACCGGTTCTTTTCAGGATATCATCCGGGCCAATCTGTGGCTGCGAACCGGGGAGCGGGTGCTGCTGCGGTTGGCGGCATTTCCGGCCCGTACCTTTGAGGAGCTGTTTCAGGGGGTACTGCATACACCACTGGAGGCATTGATCCCCAAGGACGGGGCATTTCCGGTGAAGGGGCACTGCCTTAATTCACAGCTCCATTCCGTGCCGGACTGTCAAGCCATCATCAAAAAGGCGGCAGCTCAGCGGCTGGGACAGCACTATCATATGAATTGGCTGCCGGAGAACGGGGCACTGTATCAGCTGCAATTCTCCATTATGAAGGATCAGGCGGAGCTGTTTTTGGACACCACCGGGGCGGGACTGCACAAGCGGGGCTATCGTGCTGTGGGCAATGATGCGCCCCTGCGGGAAACGCTGGCGGCAGCCCTGGTGACACTGAGCCGGTACCGGGGCCGGGACAATTTTGTGGATCCCTTTTGCGGCTCGGGGACCATTGCCATTGAGGCAGCCATGATTGCCAAGAACCGGGCGCCGGGGCTGATGCGCTCCTTCTCCTGTCAGAAGTGGCAAATGAGCCGGGAAAAACTCTGGCAAAACGCCCGGGAAGAGGCCATCAGCCGGGAATACCATGGGGATTATCGGATTTTTGCCTCAGACAACGACCCAAAATCCCTGGCCATCGCCCGCTCCAACGCCAAAAAGGCCGGAATGGACGACTGCATCGTCTTTTCCGAGGCGGATGCTGTGAAGCTGGAGCTTCCGGCTGGAAAGTCCGTGGTGGTGACCAATCCGCCCTATGGCCAGCGGATGCTGGAACAGCGGCAGGCTCAGCAGCTTTTGCGGGCCTTTGGTAAACATATGGCGGCCCAACGGGACTGTAATGTGTATATCATCTCCTCCGAAGAGGAGTTGGAACGGTATTACGGAAAAAAATGTACTAAAAAGCGCAAGCTATATAATGGTATGATCAAGTGCAATCTGTACATGTACTATTAAATAGTATATGGCGGATGCATGGGGCAAGACCAACAGAAACAGCAAGAAAGAGAAACGCTGCGGCACATGGCATATTTGCGGCTGGAGAATTCCAGCGGCAAGACCGAATGTGCCAGCGGAATGCGGGTGATAGAATGAAACTGATGATTCTTGACGGTAACAGCGTGGTAAACCGGGCCTTTTATGGGGTGGGGTATCTCTCATCCCGGGCCGGGCAGCCTACGGGAGCAATTTACGGCTTCCTCAATATTATGCAGTCTCTTCTGGATGAAGAACAGCCCGATGCCCTGGCGGTGGCTTTTGATGAAAAAGGGCCTACGTTCCGACATGAGGCTTATTCCGGGTATAAGGCCACCCGAAAGCCAATGCCCGAGGATTTGGCATCCCAGATGCCAATTTTAAAGGATATTTTAAAGGCCATGCGGATCCCGATGTATTCTCTGGCAGGCTGGGAGGCGGATGATATTCTCGGCACCGCCGGACGAATTTGCGGCCAAGAGGGCTGGGACTGCGTGGTGGTGACAGGAGACCGGGATTCTCTTCAGCTGGTGGATGACCATGTGACCGTAAAGCTGGTCACCACCAAGGGGGGAAAGACCAAATCCGTCAATTATACCCCGGCGGTATTTGCCGAAGAATATGGTTTTTCACCCAAGGGCCTGATTGATCTGAAGGCCTTAATGGGGGATTCCTCCGACAACTATCCCGGTGTGCCGGGCATCGGGGAAAAGACCGCCAAGGACTTGATGCAAAAATACGGTTCTTTGGATGAAGTCTATGCTCATGTAGAGGATGAGGCCCTCAAACCTGCGGTGCGGCGTAAGCTGGCTGAGGGGAAGGAATCCGCCTATCAGAGCTATGAACTGGCCACCATCCGCTGCACGGCCCCGGTGGACTTTCACCCGGAGGACAATCTGATACAGAAGTGGGACCGGCGTGCAGTGCTGGAGCTGTTTCGTCAGCTGGAGTTTGGACGACTCATCGAAAAATACCGGTTGCTGGAACCGGAACAGGAGGATTGCTTGGAGCAGGGACAGTCCTGCGTCACGGTCATTCCTGTGACAGACCCCCAAAGCGCGGATCAGCTGCGAGCGGCTCTGGGCGCCACAGAAACGGTTGCTGTGGCAGTTACTGAGGATCTGGAGGAAATGGCCGTTGCCGTTTCCGACACGGTCTATACTGTGGCTTCGGCGGAATTGGGAATCATCGACTATGCCCAGCTGCTAGAGGAACTCTGGACCGGAAAAGTGCAAAAGGTCTGCCATGACAGAAAAACCATGGAGACAGGCCTGCTGGCCCGAGGGATTCAGGCAACGGGAATCGTCTATGATACAGCGCTGGGAGCCTACCTGCTGGAACCCTCCCGGTCCAAATATCCGCCGGTGACGCTGTGCCAGCAATATTGTCAGAAAACCTTTTCCGAGGATCTGGCGGGACAGGCGTCGGCCATTTTGGCTCTGGGCCAGAAGCTGCCGGAGCTGCTTCTGGAAAATGGAATGGAGAAGGTTTATCAGGACATCGACTTTCCTCTCTGCCCGGTGCTCTCTGAAATGGAGCACACAGGGATTGCCGTGGATAAAAGCACCCTGACTGCCTTTGGAGAGATGCTGTCCCAGCGTATCTCCGACTGCGAAAGCCTGATTTACGGCTATGCCGGGGGACCATTCAACATTAACTCCACCAAACAGTTGGGGACGCTGCTCTTTGAGACCCTGGGGCTGCCTCATGGGAAAAAGACCAAGTCCGGCTATTCCACCAACATCGATGTTTTGGAATCTCTCCGGGATAAGCATCCCATTATCCCCGCCATCATCGACTATCGAATGTTGACCAAGCTCCATTCCACCTATGCCGAAGGGCTGTTGAAGGTTATCGCCTCCGATGGCCGGATTCACACCACATTTCAAAATATGGTCACTGCCACAGGGCGCCTTAGCTCCACGGATCCCAATTTGCAGAATATTCCTGTTCGGACCGAATTGGGCGGAGAGATTCGGAAAATGTTTGTGCCCGCCCCTGGCAATGTGCTGGTGGACGCGGACTACAGCCAGATCGAACTGCGGGTCCTGGCCCACATTGCCGACGATACCGCTATGCAAGAGGCTTTCCGGTCCGGGGAGGATTTCCACTCCGTGACCGCGGCCACAGTCTTTGGGGTGACGCCAGAGGAGGTAACGCCCCAGATGCGCCGCAGCGCCAAAGCGGTCAATTTCGGGATCGTCTACGGAATTTCCGACTTCTCCCTGGCAGGAGACATCGGGGTCACCCGGAAAGAGGCCCGGGCCTATATCGACAATTATCTGGAGCACTATCAGGGTGTCCGCAGCTATATGAAGACGGTGGTAGAACAGGCCAGACAGACGGGATATGTGGAGACTATGTATGGTCGTCGCCGGGCATTGCCGGAGCTTCACAGCAGCAATTATAATGTGCGCACCGGCGCGGAGCGTATGGCCCTCAATACGCCCATTCAGGGAACGGCTGCCGACATCATCAAAATCGCCATGATCCGTGTCCGGGAGCGAATGGAGCGGGAAGGCCTGCGAGCCAAGTTGGTTCTGCAGGTTCACGACGAACTGATTGTGGAATGCCCCCAGGAAGAGGCGGAACAGGTACTTCGGTTGGTGACAGAGGAAATGGAGTCCGCTGCGGAATTGAAAGTACCTTTGGTGGCGGAGGCTCATGTGGGCAAGAGCTGGTACGATGCAAAATAGACGTGCAAAACGAAAAATGAAACAAACGGGGGATTGGGATGAAGCTGCAGCCTATGACAATGGAATATGTTCCCCAGGTGGCTGCTCTGGAGAAGGTCTGTTTTTCAACCCCCTGGAGCGAGAGCTCCATTGGCGGTGAGCTGCAAAACCAGTGGGCTATTTGGCTGGTGGCGCTGGAAGGGGATGCTCTGGCCGGATATCTCGGAGTTCAGTACGGTCCTGACGGCGCGGATATTATGACCATAGCCACAGCGCCGGCATTTCGGGGCCGTGGCGTGGGCCGGGCCTTGATTGCTGAGATGGCGGCCCGGCTGAAAAGCATGGGCCTGCAATGGCTGACCCTGGAGGTACGACCCTCCAATACTGCTGCTCTGGGACTCTATGAGGCGATGGGCTTTCAGCAGGTGGGCAGACGGCCCAGGTATTATCGGGATCCGGTGGAGGATGCCATTTTGATGACACTGTTTTTTGAGGAGGAAGGAAAATCATGCTGATCCTTGGGATAGAGAGCTCCTGCGACGAGACTGCGGTATCCGTTGCCCGTGATGGCCGGGAAATTCTGTCCACCTGTATTTTAAGCCAGATCGACATGCACGCCATCTATGGCGGCGTAGTGCCAGAAATTGCCTCCCGAAAGCACATTGAGGCCATTGCCGGACTGGCGGAACAGGCTCTCCAGGAGGCGGGAGTTACCAGAAAAGAACTGGACGCCATTGCGGTGACCTATGCCCCTGGATTGATCGGCGCACTGCTGGTGGGGGTGAATTTTGCCAAGGCAGCAGCGCTGGCGTTGGGAATTCCGCTGATTCCGGTACACCATATTCGGGGCCACATTGCCGCCAATTACATTGCCTTTCCGGAGCTGGAGCCGCCCTTTGTCTGTCTGAGCATCTCGGGGGGCAATACGCTGATTCTGGATGTGCGGGATTATACAGATACCCATGTTATGGGATCCACCAGAGATGACGCGGCGGGCGAGTGCTTTGATAAGATTGCCCGGGTGCTGGGGATGCCCTATCCCGGAGGCAAAGCCTTGGACGAAAAGAGCAATGGCGGCGACCCCGATGCGTTTTCGCTGCCCCGAACCAAGATTGCCGGCTATGATATGAGCTTTTCCGGACTGAAAACCGCTACGCTTAATATCATTCACAACGCTCAGCAGCGTGGAGAGGATTTTTCCGTGCCGGATCTGTGTGCCAGCTTTGTCTCTGCTGTGACGGATATGCTGGTACCTCGGACCATGGAAGCCCTGGCAGAAACCGGCTACGGAAAATTGGCCGTGGCAGGCGGTGTGGCGGCAAATTCCCATATTCGCAAGGCCTTTGAGGAGCAGTGCCGTCGCGTGGGAGCCAAGCTATATATGCCGCCCCTCTCCCTCTGCGGAGACAATGGGGCCATGATCGCCTGTCAGGGATACTATGAATTTCTTGCGGGAAATATTGCCGGTCAGGAACTCAATGCGGTGGCCTCTCTTTCCCTGGATTCTTGCGAATACGGGGGAAAATGAACCAAATTATTCTTACTTTTTTTCGAGTTTTTGCTTGACAAAAAATTTTGTTAAATTTTATGTAAACAAAAAATACAGGGGAGCAACCGCAAAACAGATGTGTTTCTGGGGCGGAACAGGGGAAAGAACCTACAATTTCGGTGGAAATCCAGAGGACAACTGTGGAAAACCCTGTGGAAACTGTGGATAACTTTCATCAGGCGTGATTTCCGGTAATTTTATGTAAACTATTTGTAACTAATTTGATAATTCCCTGATCCTCTTATTTTGCATAAAATGCGAGGTCTTCCGTCATAATGAAAATATAGTTGACGGAACTGTGGTTTTGTGATAAAATAACAAAGCTCCATTGAGGCCCTCCGTTGTGCCTTGTGTATATTTGGCTACACCCTGAGAATACGGCTTGGGAAGCGATCCAAGTAGGGTACAGAGGCATAGGCTTGGAACAAAAGAATGCTGGTATAGCTCAGTCGGTAGAGCAGCTGATTCGTAATCAGCAGGTCGTGTGTTCGAGTCACATTACCAGCTCCAATGATTTGGAATTCGAAGGGATTCCTGAACAAAAGCTCCGAGGAATCGGAGCTTTTTCCTTTTTTTATCTCAAAATAGAAATAAAAGAGCTTTTTTGAAAAATACAGGGATTCAGGCGCACAATATAAAAAATATGGTGTTTTTTTGACTTGATTACATGAACAGTTGTATAACCAAAGATATAATGAGGAAAAAGAATTGCTCGAAAAGACAAGGAATGTCTCTGATAAAAACGGCAGTTTTAATGAAGTGCAGTGCGCTGCCATGCCCTGTGGTTTTGCAGCCAAATTGCCTTTGCCGGAGGAAAGACAGGCACTGAGAGGAGAAATGGGAATGGTTTGTCTGCAATAACCAAAGGAAATACCTTCACAGCGGGCGAGAATTATAACGAGGATTGCGCTACCGAGCATTGCAGCAAACCTCGTTGACAGTTTCCTTTTTCCTTTATATACTGGAATCAAACAGATTATGGAGGGATACCATGCCGTTTCAGATTGTGAGAAACGATATTACAACCATAGCCTGCGACGCCATTGTGAATGCGGCCAATGAGACGCTGCTGGGCGGCGGCGGCGTGGACGGCGCCATTCATCGTGCTGCGGGACCAGAACTCCTGGCGGAGTGCCGCAAACTAGGTGGCTGCAAGACTGGACAGGCCAAGATCACAGGAGCCTATCGTTTGCCCTGTAAATATGTGATCCACACAGTGGGACCGATTTGGCATGGAGGCCAGTATGGGGAGCAGAAGCTACTGGAATCCTGTTATCAAAAATCGTTGGAGCTGGCGTTGGCCTATGGCTGTGAAACAGTGGCGTTCCCGCTTATTTCTGCCGGGGCCTATGGCTATCCCAAGGAACAGGCGCTCCAGGTAGCCACCAATGTCATTGGTGCATTCCTGATGGAGCATGATATGCAGGTGACATTGGTGGTGTTTGACAGGGGCAGCTTTCAGATCAGCAAAAAACTGCTGGAGCACATTACAGAGTATATCGACCAGCACTATGTGGACACCCATTTCATTTCCAGAGAAACTACCCTCCTTCCCGAGGAAGGCCTCCCTCAATATACGCCGATGGCAGCAACGCCGCCGGAGCCGAAGCCAAGGAGATCCTTTTTTCAGGGAAGCCTGTCTGAGGCGGTGGCTCAGGTTGACGAGAGTTTTTCCCAAATGCTGCTGCGAAAAATTGATGAACAAGGGATGACAGATGCTGCCTGCTATAAAAAGGCAAATATTGACCGAAAACTGTTTTCCAAGATCCGCAGTAATGCCCAGTATAAGCCTAGCAAACCCACAGCCATAGCCTTTGCCATTGCGTTAGAGCTTTCTCTGGAGGAGACAACGGAACTGCTGAGGAAGGCGGGGTTTGCGCTGTCCCACAGCAGTAAGTTTGACATTATCATCGAGTATTTTATCCGCAGTGGTAACTATAATATTTTTGAGATCAATGAGGCACTGTTTAGGAGGAAAAGACTATGTATGGAGCGATGATCGGCGATATTGTGGGCTCCAAATACGAGTTTGGCGCCATTAAGACAAAAACGTTCCCGTTGTTTTCGGAGGGCTGCACATTTACGGACGATACGGTTATGACTGTTGCAGTGGCAAGGGCACTGCTGGCATGTCCTCACACGGATCAGGAGCTGCATACGGTTCTTGTCCAAGAGATGCAGCTGCTGGGCCACGAATATCCTTTTCCTCAGGGCGGATATGGCGCCAGATTTTCAGCCTGGCTGCGGCAAAAGGATCCGCAGCCCTATCACAGCTATGGGAATGGCGCTGCCATGCGGGTTTCTCCCTGCGGAATATTGGCCCGGTCTCTGGATGAAGCGCTCCACCTGGCAAAGTGCTCCGCAGAGGTGACTCATGATCATCCCGAGGGAATCAAGGGGGCCCAGGCTACGGCTGCCGCCATCTACCTGGCCAAAACCGGGAAAGACAAGGAAGAGATTCAGGCGTATATTTGCGGCCGGTTTTATCCCCTGGATCGGACCCTGGCGGAGATTCGGCCGACCTACAGCTTTGACGAGAGCTGCCAGGGCACAGTGCCCCAGGCCATAGAAGCGTTTTTGGAATCTACAGACTTTGAAGATGCGATTCGGAATGCGGTTTCC
>CBCTLT010000039.1:0-8358 GCA_965147785.1 uncultured Oscillospiraceae bacterium | reverse complement strand
GGAGGAATCCGTCCCCGAAGCATATACTGTTTCGGTAAATCGTGAGGGTCAGCTCTACACCATCACCAACGCATATCGGGAGCCGGAGCCTTCGCCATCCCCTTCCATCTCTCCAACGCCCAGTCCACAGCCGTCGCCTACCCCGACGCCGGGCCGGATTCCCCAGACCGGAATGCTTTGGTGGCCGGTACCGCTGCTGGCGTTGGCCGGTATGCTGCTGTTCGTGATCGGCTGGCTACGTCATCGCCATGGCAGCTAAGAAAAGATCCAGGCCCGGCGCCTGGCTGATGGGGATTGGTCTAATTTTGCTGGCAGGGGCTTTGATGCTGACTGTATACAATATCTGGGATGAGCATCGGGCGGATAGGGTTACTCAGACCGTTTTGGCTTCTTTGGAGCACCAGATGATCCCTTCGGAAGCAGAAGAAAATACCCCAACCCAGTCCCTGGCTCCATCGGAGGTTGTTCCATCCGATTCCCAGGTAGATGCGGAGACCTCGGATCATTTGCCAGCCGTTGTGACTGCACTGCCCTCCCCTGCTTTGGAACAAACGTCGTACCCTGAAACGATGCCGACGATAGAGATCGATGGGAATCTCTATATTGGGATTTTAGAGATTCCGCCACTGGATCTGAAACTGCCGGTGATCAACTCTTGGAGCTATGAGGCGTTGCGGACTGCACCATGCCGCTATGCAGGTTCCGTATATCAAAATAATCTGGTCATTGCCGCCCACAACTACAACGCACATTTTGGAAGCCTTAGCTATCTAGTACCGGGAGATTCCGTAATCGTGACTGACATAAACGGCAACACATTTTTCTTCGAGGTGGCTGAGATTCAAAAACTGACCCCAACAGCTTTGGAAAATGCATTGACCGACGGATGGGACTTGACTCTGTTTACCTGTACCATCGGTGGTCAAGCCAGGCTCACAGTACGTTGCAAAAGTGTGGATGCTGCATAATTATATCATCTGTATAGGAGGCGTGACAGCAAATGTCACGCCTCCATCATGAATGGAAAGATGGTTTGACAATCGAATTTTCACAGGGTATAATCTTCCTATTACTTGACATTGGAGACTGCATATGTTTCAGCTTATCAAACAGGACGGCTTGGCTAGAAGAGGCGTATTTACCTGCCCCCACGGAGTGGTTCAGACACCGGTTTTTATGAATGTGGGGACCCAGGGGGCCATTAAAGGCGCCCTGAGCGCCGAAGATTTGGAGAATATCGGAACGCAGGTAGAGCTCAGTAACACCTATCACCTGCATCTGCGGCCCGGAGACCAAGTGGTTCGAGCCATGGGAGGGCTTCATCAGTTCATGACCTGGAACGGCCCCATCCTGACGGACTCCGGCGGATTTCAAGTGTTTTCCCTTTCCGGGCTGCGGAAGATTACGGAGGAAGGTGTCACCTTCGCCTCCCATTTGGACGGCCACCGGATTTTTATGGGGCCAGAGGAAAGCATCCAGATCCAGTCCAATCTGGGCTCAGACATTGCCATGGCCTTTGACGAGTGCGTAGAAAATCCAGCCCCTTATTCCTATGTGAAAAACTCCGTGGAGCGGACCCAACGCTGGCTTTTGCGGTGCATTACAGAACTAGAGCGACTCAATAGCTTGCCGGATACGGTCAATCCGGGGCAGGTTTTGTTTGGCATCAACCAAGGCGGCACCTATGACGATCTGCGGATCTGGCACATGGAACAGCTCCGCCAGCTCCCCCTGGGCGGCATTGCCATTGGAGGACTGGCGGTGGGCGAATCCACCGAAACCATGTATCATATTCTGGATGTTCTTGCCCCTCATACGCCGGAGGACAAGCCCCGGTATCTTATGGGTGTGGGGACGCCCAGCAATATCATTGAGGGTGTGGCCAGGGGTATCGACTTTTTCGACTGCGTGATGCCTGCCAGAAATGCTCGCCATGGCCGACTTTTTACCTGGCAGGGCTCCATCAACATCAAAAACGCCAAATATATCTACGACAGCCAGCCCATCGATCCAGAGTGCGACTGTCCGGTGTGCCGCCGCTATACAAGAAGCTATCTCCGCCATCTGTTCAAAGCAGAAGAGATGCTGGCCATGCGTTTGGCCGTGATGCACAATCTCTATTTTTACAACAAATTGACGGAGCGGATCCGTCAGGCCTTGGATCAGGGCCAGTTTGCAGCTTTCCGGGCAGAATATTCCGAAAAGCTTGCAAGAAAACTGTAACTTGTCCTTGCATTCTCACTGTCAAACCCGTATAATAGGAGCGAATTAACAAATCGGAGGAATGTTTATGAATCCATTTCTTGTAGTGCTGACTGAAACCTCGAGTACCGGCGGAACCGCCGTCAGCCTGCTGACAACCATTTTGCCCTTTGCGGTCCTGATCGTGGTGTTCTACTTCCTGCTGATCCGGCCGGAAAACAAGAAGAAAAAGGCACTGAACGAAATGCGCAACGCCCTGTCCGTGGGTGACGAGATTACCACCATCGGAGGCATCATCGGTCGTGTGGTCCATATCAAGGACGACCTTGTCACCATCGAAACCAGCGAGGACCGGGTTCGGATCCAGCTTGCCCGGTGGGCAATTTCCACCAAGGGAACCCAGACCACAGAAACAAAATAAAGCGGAAAGTTTTTGCTCCTCTCGCATACTCTTTTCTTGAGAGTACTGCGAGAGGAGTTTTGCTATGAAATCAACTACAACAGGGGTCCCGGTCAAGCTTTGGGCCATGGGTACGGGACTGGCAGTGACCATGCTGCTTTCCATGGCCTTGGCAGCGTTAGGCGCCGCACTGATGGAAACCGGCGCATTGCCGCCACAGCACATGACGATTCTGGTGTGCGGCATCACCGTGCTGGCAACCTTTCTGGGGGCTCTGGTCTGCGGGAAAAAAGCTGACGGCACCAGACTGCCCTTGTGCCTTTCTGCCTGTGCCGTTTACCTGCTGCTGATTTTTGTGCTGCGGGGGCTGATTTTTGGTTCTATGGGTACTGCCCTTTGGAGAATTCCTGTATGCGCCCTAGTCGGAAGTGTGATGGGCGCCATACTCTCCTCCCGAGCAAAACGCAGACGATAATGGAGTTCGATAAACAAAATGCCATGAGGTCAGGAGTCGATGCATCCTGACCTCATGGCTTTCTTTTCCTAATACAGCATCCTAATCAGCCAACATAGCCTCATTTCCGAAACCGTTTCCTGTATTCCACAGGCGTTTCTCCACTGTACTTTTTAAACTGTGTTGAGAAATATGGAAAATTCGAATACCCCACGCTAACCGCAATTGTAGTGACATATTGGTCTGTCATTTCTAAAAGCTGTGCCGCCAATCTCATCCGCTCGCTAAACACATACTCTGATATGCTCATATGCAATTCCTTTTTAAACAGTCTGCCCAAATAACCACCGCTAATAAACACATTGGATGCAATTCTCTCTCTGCTCAGGTCTTGGTCCAAATTTTGAAGGATATATCTTTGGGCGCGTTTGACAATGGTATCCGGCAGCTCGGTGACTAAAAACCTGGCATAATTATCAATCAACTCCTCTTCCCAGCCTAAAAGCTGGTTCAAACTAGAGTTTGGATGCTGGGCATTTTCCTGGTTGGAGCAAAAGATACGATAAGATGGTATGCCGTGTTTTTGTGTGAGGCGAAATAGAAGCTGCTGAAAATCGTTTTGAAAGTGTTTCAGCCAAGCTTCATCCAACATATCCTTTTGGGCCAAATCCTCCAGGAATGTGCGGATTTCCTTCTTTGCCATGGTGTATTTTCCTTCGTTGATCATTTGCTGCCATCCAGCCATATCCGGTACTGCGACCATAGATCGATCTGTTTTCTCACCATGTTGAACGATTCGCAAAGAATAACCAACATCATCTTCTGCTAAATGCTCGAGTTCTTGCCACTCATCCCATAGTTGCTCCGGCAAAACCATTTTGCCAAGATAGAAGCTGAGCTGCCAATTTCGATCCTTTGCTTCAGCGGCTGCATGGAAACATCTTCGCTTCAATTCTTCCAAACTTAGTTCCTGAATTTCATTATATATAATAATCGCCCACTTTTGGCTGTAACAGTCTATGGTTGAACCGTTTTCCTGTCCATTCAAAATATCGCGGATAAAGATTTCCTCGAAGAAAATATGATCATCGCTGGCGCAAAGCTTGCTGGTGGATAGCTTATCTCGATGTACGGTTTTTACTAAAATAGGGCACACATGCATATTTTCCAGCTTGGGAAGGCTTATCCCTCTTGCAGCCATTGTAATCATGGTTCTGTCTGGCAAGATCCACCCATTTAAAATTCCGTTCCAAAAGTGATTGAGGAGAATGGGTTTGATATATTTGAAACGCCTGCGATACCAAGTCAACTCATCCAAATCGTTGGATTCACTACGTTGATTTTGAAAAAAGAAATCTAAACTATCTGCATTGAACTGCACCCCATTTGTTGGACAGTATGGTATACTGGATAACAAGTGGGGTGCTTAATTATGCCAAAAGGAATACCGACCAAATTCTAAAAGCACTATTTTGCCAGTCTTCGTAATAAAAACTGCAAGCAGTCTTTAAAATATATTCAAGAATCTTTTTTTACAATACCCTGAGATAGACACTTTATCCAACGAAAGGTCCCTTGGCATATAAAAATCCATGCAAATAGTTTCCCTTCCATTCCTTGACACATGGCGGCGGACTGTGCTAATATATGCTATAGAGAGATGCAAGCATTTTATATCATAGTTGCAAAGTCTGATGAGACGTCTTTTTGCTTGGACCATAATTTTGACTGGTACGAGCAACTAAATTATTATCTACACCGGGTAAAATGCCCGGTAATGTGCAAATGCTTGTAAAAATTACAAAACCCGGCTGGCTCTCCCCTGCCGGCATTTTTGCTATTTGTAACATCTTTCAAAAAAACGGCTATACTGTGATAAGGAGCGATTTGCGATGGAAAAATGGAAAGTAGGAATCGTGGGTGCCACCGGCATGGTGGGACAGCGGTTTGTCACACTGATGGACGGTCACCCCTGGTTTGAGCCTGTTGCATTGGCTGCTTCCTCCCGTTCCGCAGGAAAGCCGTATGCCGAGGCTGTAGGCCCAAAGTGGTGTATGGAGCAGGAGATTCCAGATTGGGCAAAATCCATGGTTGTTCTGGACGCCAACGCTGACGCGGAAAAGCTGGCAGCTCAGGTGGATTTCATCTTCTGTGCAGTGGATATGAAAAAAGCGGACATCCAGGCTCTGGAATACCGTTATGCCAAGTTGGAATGTCCTGTGGTCTCCAATAACAGTGCCCATCGGGGTACGCCAGACGTCCCCATGGTGATCCCGGAGATCAACTGGCAGCATCTTGCGGTAATAGACGCTCAGAAAAAGCGATTGGGTACAAAGCGTGGCTTTATCGCTGTAAAATCCAACTGCAGCCTGCAAAGCTACGTTCCCGCCCTTTCCATCATCAAGGAGCGGTTTGGTCTGGAAAAGATCCTGGTGTGTACATATCAGGCCATCTCCGGAGCTGGAAAGACCTTCAAAACCTGGCCAGAGATGCTGGATAATGTGATTCCCTACATCGGCGGCGAGGAGGAAAAATCCGAACAAGAACCCATGAAGATCTGGGGCCATGTGGAGGGCGACCAAATCGTCAATGCCACGGAGCCTAACGTGACGGCCCAATGCCTGCGGGTGCCGGTGTCCAACGGCCATATGGCAGCGGTGTTCGCCTCCTTCCGGGAACCTGTAGATTTTGACGAGATCAAAACCATGTGGCGGGAGTTCCGTGGAAAGCCTCAGGAACTGAAGTTGCCCCATGCACCGAAGCAGTTTATCCACTATTTTGAGGAGGACAATATGCCCCAGACCCGGCTTCACCGGGATCTGGAGGGCGGTATGGCCATCTCTGTGGGCCGGCTTCGGAAAGACACCCAGTATGATATGAAATTCGTCTGTCTGTCGCACAATACGCTTCGAGGCGCAGCCGGCGGCGGTGTTCTGCTGGCCGAGCTACTTTGTGCAGAAGGTTACATCGACAAAAAGTAAAGGGAGGCCTATTATGAAGAAGCCTTTGTTCACCGGCACCAGTGTTGCCATCGTTACGCCCATGTATCCCGACGGATCCGTCAATTTTGAGAAACTGGGCGAACTAATTGACTTTCAGATTGCCGGTGGTACAGCCGCCATCACCATCTGCGGCACTACAGGAGAATCCTCTACCCTGAAAGACTCCGAGCATCTAGCTGCTATCAAATTCACCGTGGAGCATGTGGCAGGCCGGATTCCGGTGATTGCCGGCACCGGCAGCAACGAAACTGCCCATGCCATCGAGCTGAGCAAGGAAGCGGATTCCTACGGCGTGGACGGACTGCTGCTGGTCACACCCTATTACAACAAGTGTACCCCAAAAGGACTGATTCGGCATTACACACAGATTGCCGACAGCGTCCATGTTCCCTCCATTGTCTACAATGTCCCCTCCCGGACTGGCGTTTCCATGTCGGTACCTGTTTACAAGGAGCTTTCATGCCATCCGCTTATCAACGGCGTGAAAGAAGCCTCCGGCAGTACGGAAATCGTGGTTCGGACCATTGCCGCCTGCGGAGACGAATTGAATATTTGGAGCGGCAACGACAGTCAGATTGTACCCTATATGGCCATGGGTGCCAAAGGTGTTATCTCTGTACTGGCCAATATCTGCCCAAAAGTTACCGCTGATATGACGGCAGCCTGCCTTGCTGGGGATTACGCAAAGGCAGCCGCCATGCAGGTGGACTATATGGAGCTGATCGACGCGCTGTTCTGCGAGGTCAACCCCATTCCCGTAAAAACCGCGCTGAATCTCATGGGGATGGAAGCTGGTCCTCTGCGGATGCCCCTTTGCGAGATGGAGCCTGCCAATGAAGCCCATCTCAAGGACGTGATGGGAAAGATGGGGATTCCCCTGATCTGATCGCATAGAGAAAGGATGTCAAAATGGTTCGTGTCATGATTTCCGGCTGTAACGGAAAAATGGGCGGCGTAGTGGCTGCCATGTGTGAGGCCTATCCCAACATTCAGGTGGTAGCTGGAGTGGACCTCAATGCCGGCGGAGACAAGGCGTTTCCCGTCTTTGCCGATCCCATGGAGTGTACCGTCCCGGTGGACTGCGTCATCGACTTCTCCAACCCAGCGGCATTGCCCAGTCTGCTGCGCTACTGCAAGAAATCCGGTGCCGCTGTGGTTCTTGCCACAACAGGCTATTCGGAACAACAGCTGCAGGAGATCCAGGAGGCCGCCAACGAGATCCGGATCTTTAAATCCGCCAATATGAGTCTTGGTATCAATGTCTTGGTATCTCTGGTGCGTCAGGCAACCCGAATTCTCGGCAAGTCATCCGATATAGAGATCGTAGAGAAGCACCACAGGCGCAAATTGGACGCTCCTAGCGGCACTGCTATTATGATAGCCGACGCCGCTGCGGCAGAACTGCCGGAAAAACCCGAATATATTTACGACCGGCACGCGGTGCGGCAAAAGCGTGGTAAGCGGGACATCGGCATCAGCTCTGTCCGGGGCGGCACCATCGTGGGAGAGCACGAGATCCTGTTTGCCGGCACCGACGAGGTGCTGGAAATCAAACACACCGCTTATTCCAGAGAAATATTTGCCAATGGTGCTGTCCGGGCAGCAGAATTTATCTCCACCCGGACAGCTCCTGGCCTATACGATATGGAAGCACTTGTTTCGGAGGTAATCTAATATGGGCAAAATTTCTGAAATCACATACTGCCGCAACGTGGCTCTGGTGACGCTGCGGAATGTCCCCTATGAGAGCGGGATCATCGGTGAAATTTTCACTGCGATTTCTGATCACGGCGTCAACGTGGATATGATCTCCCAGACTGCTCCTTTGGGGAAAACCATTTCCATCGCTTTCAGCATCTCCGCAGAGGCCATGGGGGATCTGATGCCGGTGGTCAACGGGTTTAAGCCCAAATACCCCCAGCTCAATATGGAGATGGCTGTGGGCATGACCAAGCTGAATTTCTATGACGCGAATATGGTCAGCACCCCCGGCGTAGCTGCCCAAGTTTTTAGTATGCTGGCAATGGGAAATGTCTGCGTCACTATGATTACCACCTCGGTGACAGATATCTCTGTTTTGATCCCCGAGCATGAGGAGGATACGGCCCTTTCCTTGTGTCGAAGCACGTATCACATCGAACCGCAGGAGTTGGAATCCCTCTGAGAAACATAGTTTCCAAAAAAGCCCTTCGGAGACAGACTCCATAATCTGTCCTCCGAAGGGTTCTTTTTCGCAAAAATAACAATTTTCTGCTCTGGGTAATTGAGGGGGCGTCCTGAGAACTCCCGCGGACTTCCTC
>CBCTLT010000038.1:0-8479 GCA_965147785.1 uncultured Oscillospiraceae bacterium | reverse complement strand
ATCCCGGTTAAACCAGTCCACAAACATGGCGATCCAGACTCCCAGTACGCCGAAGCCTAGGAACCGAATCAGCACCACGCAGAGGGCCACCCGGAATACCCACATGGATCCGGCAGAGACCAGCATACTGAATTTTACGTCTCCTGCGGCACGCATCCCGTTGGGTAGCGTAAAGGCCAGGGGCCAGACAAAGGGTTTGACCAGGGTGATAATGAGCATCATCTGGGTGACGATGGCTGTGCTCTCAGCCCCCAATCCGCTGCGTGCACAGATCGCATCCGCAGAGACAAGGATCAGAGCGCCCGTAACTAAAACCAGGATCTCTGAATAGATGGTCAATTTCAGGGAATAGTATTTTGCTTCCTCCGGTTTTCCGGCCCCCATACACTGCCCAGCCACCGTCACCAGGCCAAGGCCAATAGCCATGGAAGGCATAGAAGTAAAGTATTCCATGGTGTTGATGATTGCTTGGGCCGCGATTTCCGCTGTAGTCAAAGTGGCCACTGTACTCTGTACCATCAGCTTTCCCAGCTGAAACATACCGTTTTCCACCCCGGTGGGGATCCCCACCCGCAGAACCGTTTTGATGAGCTTCCAATCAGGACGGATCCGGAGATAGTGATCCAGTACGATCACCTGGCCGGGTCTGCGATGGAACAGCAGAATCGCCACGCATTGCAGTACCCGGGATAGGGTCGTGCTGAGAGCCGCACCAAAAGCACCCCAGTGAAAGACAAAAATAAACACTGCGTTGCCGATAATATTCAGAACGTTTCCCACAGCGGAAACCGCCATGGGAAGTCTGGAGTTACCGGCAGCTCGATATAATGCCGCACTGGCGTTATAAATCCCAACAAAGGGATAGGACAGAGCCGTCACCAGGAAATAGATCAGCGCCGCATCCATGACAGCCTGTTCCACATTGCCGAACACTCCGTGCAGCAGGGGCTGCCGCAGCGTCACGCACACCAGACAGCACAGCAGGGAAATGACCGTAACACAGAGCAGCACCTGCCGAGCCGCCCGGTTTGCCCCCTCGGAGTCATGTCCCCCTAAAAACTGCGCGCAGGCAATGGTACCGCCGGTGGCTGTGGCGGTAAACAACATCAGCATCAGATTATTCAGGGAATCCACTAGGCTCACGGCGGACACCGCCGCATCGCCCACCCGTGCCACCATCATGGTGTCTGCCGTTCCCATCAGGGCAGTAAAGACCTGCTCCACCACCAGAGGGAGGAGCAGTTTCAGCAAATCCTGCCTGGAAAACAGGCTTCCTTTTGTGCCAAGCACGTTTCCATCTTCTTTCATTACGTAATCAAAAAAAGAAAGGCACGCAGACAGGGGACCAGCCCATCTGCGTACCTTATCAGGAAGAAGGAGAAATGAAAAAGAATTGTTATGCTTATATAATACACGGCAGATATTACGGGAACTACCTGGTTTCTATGAACTTTCTATAAAATTTTCAGTAACATTCGTGTAACATTTCATTTCTCATTCTTTACAGCAGACGATCCGCCAGTGTAATCAAGCTCTGCCCCAGGGGACCCAGGGCATCCTCCTGTAAGCCTGCTTGCCGCAGCACTGCGGCAGCCACTACCATAACCAGCAGTCCTCCCACAAGTCCCGCCACAGCGCCTCCAGCCCGATTGAGGGTATGGATCACCGGCAGGCGATCCACCACATTGATGACCAGCGCCACACTGCGCAGAATCAAATACAGCACCAGGAACGCAGCAAAGAAGATCACAGCCCCGGCGATCTGCTTGGCAATGGCATGGGCAGCCGCTTGCGCTGCCGCCTGGGCCACGGGTTCCAGGGCCGTGGTAGCTCCCTCCGTTACGGTTTCCTCCACATCCAGACCAAACTGCTGCAAGAAGTCCGTAATTTCAGACAGATCCATGGATTGTCCACCGATCTCCAGTTCCTGATCTCCAGCTTCATCCAAAGCCTGTTGGGTATCCTGGTCAATCCGATCCTGAATGCCGGCCTGTATCTGCTCCGCCAACCTGGGCTCCAGATATTCCACCGCCTTTGGCGTCAGGGCATGTTGGGCCGCAGACGCCCCAAAGCAGCAGAGCACCACAATTAAAAGGCTCAGCAAACTCATGAGCAGGCCCTTGCGGTATCCCGACAATATGCAGGCCACCAGTATCAAAAGCAAAATCAAATCAATCAGCATGGCTTTGTCCTTTCTCCGTGGCCATAAGTTCCAGCAGACGCTCCAGCAGCGCCCCCTTCTCGTTGGCGCAGCGATCCTCCAGCACCTCTGTCAGCAGCCCTTGAAGCAACTCCCCCACGCTGGGCCCTGGACTTACACCCAGGGCTAGTATATCCCTACCGTTTACGGCCAGATCCCGCAGCGTAAAGCACTGTTCCTCCGCCAGGACTTGCCGCGCCAATGCTGTAAAATCCAGAACGGCTTGGTATCTGGCCTGTATCAAAGGCGTCTGCACATGAGCCAGGCAATCCGCTTCCATCACCGCCAGCAGCTGAAACAGCTGCTCCTGTCCAAACCGGCTGATCCATCGCCGGACCGTTTTTCGGTTGACCTCCATTCCCCGGTCATGCTCTCGCACCAGGGTACAGACCCGCTCCATAAATGCTTTTTCTCCATGGAACCGCCGGAGGATCGCTTCAGCCAGTTCCGCGCTTCGGCCGGCATGTCCGTAAAAATGGGCCGTTCCGTCAGCGTCCCTGGTCATACAGCAGGGCTTTCCCAAGTCGTGGAACAGCAGCGCCCAACGCACCGCAGGTTCCTGCCGGCCATAGCCCACAGCTGCAGCAGTGTGGGTCCACACATCGCTGTCATGATGAGGGCTGTGCTGCAAAAAACCTCGGGCAGAGCCAATCTCCGGCAGTACCGTCTCCAGCACTGCGCCATACTGCGTCAAAATTCCCGTCACGCCTGGTCCCATCAGCAGTTTGGTCAGTTCCGCATACAATCGCTCGCCGCTGACATACTTCAGTAATTCCCGGTTTCGTTCCATGGCCGCAGCCGTATCCAACTCTATGGAAAACTCCAACTGCGCTGCGAACCGCAGTCCCCGGAGAATCCGCAGCGCGTCCTCCGCAAACCGCTGGTCCGGTGTTCCCACACAGCGAATCCGCTTCTCTCTCAGATCCTGCCGCCCCCCAAAGGGATCCCGCAGCATCCCGTCCAATCCCACCGCCATGGCGTTGATGGTAAAGTCCCGGCGGGCAAGATCCTCCTCCAGAGAATCCACAAAGGCCACCTGCTCCGGGCTTCGATGGTCCCGGTAGGTTCCGTCCCGGCGAAAGGTTGTGATCTCAAAGGGTTCCCCCTCCCACAGTACCGTCACCGTTCCGTGCTTTAATCCCGTTTCCACCACCCGGCAATCGGAAAAACACCGTTCCGTTTCTTCAGGCAGGGCAGCGGTGCAGATGTCCCAGTCCCCGGGGATTCTGCCCAGCAGGGTATCCCGCACACAGCCTCCCACCGCATAGGCCTCATGGCCATGCTCCGCCAGCCGGCGGAGTACCGCCGCCGGTTTTTCCGGTATTTCCATCCCATCCACCTGCCTTTGGGACGCCTCAGATCTTGTTTTCAGTTTTTCAAGCTGTGCAGTGGTGCCGGGATCCGTCCGCCCCGAGCCACAAAGCGTTCCGCGCTTTTATCGTGGACAGGCATCACCGGAGCCGAACCAAACAAGCCGCCAAACTCCACCTCATCTCCCACCTCTTTGCCCAAGGCCGGAATCACCCGGACTGCGGTGGTCTTGTTGTTGACCACACCGATGGCAGCTTCGTCGGCAATGATGGCGGAGATGGTGTCGGCAGAGGTGTTGCCGGGAATGGCGATCATATCCAGGCCCACAGAGCACACGCAGGTCATAGCTTCCAGCTTGTCCAGCGTCAAAGTGCCGCATTTGGCGGCAGCGATCATGCCCTCATCCTCGCTGACCGGAATAAAGGCTCCGGAAAGGCCGCCCACATGGCCAGATGCCATAACGCCGCCCTTTTTTACTGCATCGTTGAGCATGGCCAGGGCCGCCGTGGTTCCATGGGTGCCGCACACATCCACGCCGATTTCCTCCAAAATGCGGGCCACGGAATCTCCCTTGGCCGGCGTCGGTGCCAAGCTGAGGTCCACAATACCATAGGGAACCCCCAACCGACGGGCAGCCTCTTGAGCCACCAACTGGCCCATTCTGGTGATCTGGAAAGCGGTCTTTTTGATGGTCTCCGCCACCACATCGCAGGGCTGTCCCGTGACACTCTGCAGGGCATGATAGACCACGCCGGGACCAGACACGCCCACGTTGATCTCACACTCCGGCTCTCCCACGCCGTGGAATGCGCCCGCCATAAAGGGATTATCCTCCACGGCGTTGGCAAACACCACCAGCTTCATACAGGCCTGCCCCTCTCCCTCGGGAGACTTTTCCGCCGTTTCCTTAATAATTTTCCCCATCAGGGTCACAGCATCCATGTTGATGCCCGCCCGAGTGGTGGCCACATTGACGGAGGAACAGACATTGTTGGTTTCGGCCAGCGCCGCCGGAATGGACAAAATCAGCTTCCGGTCGCCCACGGTCATACCCTTGTGGACCAGGGCCGAAAAGCCGCCGATCAGATTGACGCCGCAGGCTGCCGCAGCCTTGTCCATGGCTACAGCGAAGGGGACATAGTCGTCCGTCTCGCAGGATTCCGCCACCAACGCTATGGGCGTCACGGAGATCCGCTTGTTAACAATGGGGATACCCAATTCCCGTTCGATGGCCTCGCCGGTGGGCACCAGTTTTTCCGCACAGGAGGTGATTTTGTCATAGATCTTCTGGGCCGTCTTTTTGGGGTCGGGTCCGCAGCAGTCCCGCAGAGAGATGCCCATGGTGATGGTCCGGATGTCCAGATGCTGGTGATCGATCATATCCAGCGTCTGCATGATTTCGTTCTGTCTCAGCATGGTTCCACCTCAAATCCTGTGCATGGCGTCGAAGATGTCCTCCCGCTGGATGCGGATGGTCAATCCCATGCGGATGCCCTTTTCGTCCAGGGCATCCCGTACCAGGTCATAGCTCTTGCTGGAGGTGGACAGATCCACCAGCATATTCATGGCAAAGAAGCCGTCCATGACGGTCTGGCTGATGTCCAGAATATTGACCTCCAGATTTGCCAGTTCCGTACAAACCCCGGAAATGATGCCCACGGCGTCCTTGCCGGTGACGGTAACGATTGCTCTCATAGTTTGTTCCTCCTCAGTATTCTATGCCCGCATGGCAGGCCAATTCACAATTACTTCAGCTCATCCAGGGTCAGCGTAAAGCTGTCCAGGAAATTCTCAATGAAATACCGCACCTCCGGCATGTCCATATCGTCCAAAGCCTGCCGGGTCTGCCGGGCCGCCAGAATAAACTCATGGTTGGAGGCTTTCAGTTCCTCCAGGCACTTGATATGGGCTGCAAGCTTGTCGGCAGCCTTGACGATCCGGCGGGTCTCTGGATCCGTCTCATGGAGCAGCGGTGCATAGCTCTCCCGCAGAATTTCGGGCAGCATCTCCAATAATCTTTCCGCAGCCACATCCTCCACCTGGCGATAGGCCTCCCGGATCTCCGGATTGAAATACTTCACTGGTGTGGGCAGATCCCCGGTAATGATTTCTCCTGCATCGTGGAACAGGGCTGCCGATGCACATTTATCCGGGGACACGTTTTTATTTCCATAGATTTTCTGGGAGATCAGCGCCAGAGCATGGGCCAGCACTGCCACCATGTGGCTATGTTCCTGAATGTTCTCCGGGCAAGAATTCCGCATCAGCCCCCAGCGGGAGATATAGCGCATCCGGGACAGATAGGCATAAAAGGAATATCCTTCGTGACCGGACTCCAGCTTATCTCTGCTCTCCGGTTGGTCGAGACGGGTGAGGTCAGTTACTTCCATATTGAAAGCGCTCCTTTCCAAAATACAAACACACTAGGCAACCAGGCTTTTCTTTTTCCAGGCGCCGCTGAAATAGCGAATATAGGCCGGAATCAGCGCCACACCCCAGCCGATGAACATACTCCACCAGATGGCGGTATAGCTCATGGGGGTATAATAGGCCAGAATATAGCTTAGCACGATCCGCACCACCAGGCTTTCCAGTGTGCAGAAGGTGGCAAAGCTGACGTCTCCTGCCCCCTGTAGGGTAGCAGCCGCCACTTGATAGACGGCAAATACAATAAAGAAGGGGGCCTCGCAGCGGACATATTGCCGTCCCAAATCCAGCGCTTCTCCGGAAATACCAAAGATCCGAACGATCTGTCCGCCCAGCGTCAGCATCACCAGGGACAAAATCACGCAGAACACTGCGCTCATGGCCACGGTCTGTCGAAAGCCCCGTCGGACCCGCTCCGGATTTCCCGCCCCCACATTCTGGCCCACATAGACATTGAGTCCGGCATTAAATCCAAAAATGGGAATCATCACATAGTTTTCCATCCGGTTGGCGGCGGTAAAGGCACTCATCATGTTGGTGCCATAGTGGTTGACCAACCGCTGCACAAACAGCTGCCCCATGGAAATCACGCACTGCTGCAAGGCCACGGGAATACCCAGCTTCAATGTGGTCAGGCAGTAATCTCTGGAGAATAGAAATTCCCCTCGACGGAATCGCAGCATTTCGTACTTCCGGAACATATAGATCACGCTAACCACGGCTGAGCACCCCTGAGAGATTACCGTAGCCACCGCAGCTCCCGCCACATTCCAGTGGAACACCGCCACGAAGATCAGATCCAGCACAATGTTGACCAGGCTGGAGATCAGCAGGAAATAGAGGGTTGCACGGCTATCGCCCACTGACCGGAGGATCGCCGCCACAATATTATAGACAAACTGGAATACCAGTCCCAGGGCATAGATCCGCAGATAGAGCGCCGCCATATCCAGAACGGAATCCGGCACGCTCAGAGCATATTTCAAAAGCGGTTTTGCCACCAGTACCCCCAGCACCGTCATAATGACGCCTAAAATGGTCAGCAGAATCAGAGCAGTGGAAACGCTTTTCCGCATTTCCTCCAGCTGTCTTGCCCCATAGAGCTGACTCACCAGAATGCTTGCACCGGTGGACAAACCCAGCGCCAAAGCAATAAACAAAATCGTCAGTGGGGCACAGGTCCCCACTGCTCCCAGGGCCTCCTGGGACACAAACTGTCCTACAATCACGCTGTCCGCTGTATTATAGAGCTGCTGCAGCAGATTTCCCGCCATAATCGGAAGGGAAAACAGCAGGATCATACGCCACGGACTCCCTTTGGTCATATCTCCAGACAAAGTTCTTTCCTCCACCCACCTCCTATCAGGAGGCAATTTTACATACGTTATAGTATAACATGGTTCCTGTCAATTGTAAATCCATAAGCTGCGGATCCCACGGTCCCTGTAGGTGTTGCAATCTCCGTGGAGATTCGTTATAATATACTTAATTTCGCATACTTTCTGTGCGTTTTGACAATCCCGCTGTATCGGAGGTATTTTCCATGTCATCTGCTCGTATGGCAACGGTATACGAAAAGCTCTATAAAGCCGTCTGCAATCAAAATATGAACAATGTGGTGGCTGCCACCTATGAGATTTTCGGCAAACCGGTTCTGTTTGTGGACGAGTATTTTCATGTGGTATCCATGCACCCCTCAGCCCCAATTGGCGATCCTGAATGGGATGATATCTACAAAAACAAAGCTATGAATCGGGAACAGATCTTCAGCACGCTGGACGAGTTTCTCTCCGGAAAAAAGGCCTTCTATCAGCCCTTTTTCGCCAATACCGGTTCCTGCGCCAACTCCCCCAGAATCTTTGCAGAGGTGGTCCAGGACAACACGGTCCATGGGCATATCATTGTATTTTGGGACGGCGACCCCCCCACTGACGAGGATTTTGAGATCATCGGTCTGGTGATGGACGCCATTTGCCTCCGAATCGCCAGCCGGATCAAATCCATGGGCAGCTGGAACCTGGCTCTGTCCACCAAGCTGGAGGATCTGCTGGCCCCCAACACACCGCCCCATTTGGAACGGCTGGCCTGTGAGGCCATATCCCGGACCATGCAGCCGGAATACACCATTTGTGTGGCCACCATTGGCGCCCTGGCCTCCCAGAAGGCCTTTGCGGAATACGCTGTCCACGAGCTCCAGCAGCTCTACCGGAACGTGATCTGCCTGATTTACGACAACACCATCGTCACCCTCTATGGCGGCACAGACCCCCACGGATCCGGCACACCCATGCCTAAGACCTCCATGGCGGACCGTTTGTTCTCCTTTTTCGGCAGCCACGACATGATCTGCGGTTTGTCCGACAGTTTTACAGATCCCAAAGAAACCCGCTGCCACTACCGCCAGGCCCTGCTGACCGCTCGGCTGGCACTGAAGCTGGGCCGGGACACCTCCACCACCTTTTCCGATCTCATGCCGCTGCCGATCTTTCTGTCGGTGCTGGAGAAGGATACCCCGGAGACCTTTATCCATCCCGCCATCTT
>CBCTLT010000037.1:0-8514 GCA_965147785.1 uncultured Oscillospiraceae bacterium | reverse complement strand
CCCCTATGAACGGGAAAATCCCAGTTGCATCAACCACAGCCGCAAGCAGCGCATTGCCGCAGGAGCAGGCGTTAAGGTCCAGGAGATCAACAGTCTGCTCAAGCAGTTCGAGGCTATGCAGAAGATGATGAAGCAATTCACCGGTGCAGGAGCCAGCAAGAAAATGAAAAAGCTCCAGAAACGGGGCGGCTTCGGCGGCATGGGTGGTTTTGGCGGCATGGGCGGCCTGGGTGGCTTCGGCGGATTCCGGTAACGGCATCCAAACTGAAACCGTTCGTAACAAGCAAAACGCTTTACGATAGATCGAGAAATATCTTTGGAGGTGAAATACCCATGGTTAAAATCAGACTGCGCAGAATGGGCGCCAAGAAGGCTCCCTTCTACAGAATCGTTGTTGCTGACTCCCGCAGCCCCCGTGACGGCCGCTGCATTGAGGAAATCGGCACCTACAATCCTCTGACCGATCCCGCCACTGTCACCGTTGACGTGGAGAAGGCACAGCAGTGGATCAAGAACGGCGCTCAGCCCACCGACACGGTGCGGGCCCTGCTCAAGAAGGCCGGCGCACTCTAATTCGGAGGAATGAACATGAAAGAGCTCCTGCTTTATATGGCACAGAATCTGGTGGACAATCCGGACGCCGTCTCTGTGACGGAGATTCCCGGTGAGGAAACCGTGCTGGAACTCCGCGTTGCGCCGGAGGACATGGGGAAGGTCATTGGCCGTCAGGGCCGGATCGCCAAAGAGATCCGTACCATCATCAAGTCTGTGGCTCAGCGCAAGGGCGAGCACGTCAATGTGGAAATCATTGGCTGATCAAAGCATGCGGTATGACTTCATATCGCATGCTTTTTTCTGTTTTTGAGGAAAATCTATCCCAGGTACTTGTATTTGCCGTACTTTGCGGTATAATGGGAATACATATTGGCAGAGTAGAGATCTGTGGGTCAAGTGTCCGGAGAACGGGGAGTTGTCTCCGGAACGAAAAAAGCATCCTTTTGCCGTACAGATCTCGCATCCCGCTGCCGCATACCGGAGTTCCTCCTCTATGTGGCAACATGCCATAGAAGGAGGATTTTTTATGGAACAAAACAATTTGGGCTATTGGCGCTGCGCTTGCCGGGAGCTGAGAAGCCTGCGTCGCCTCACCTTTGCCGCCCTGATCTGCGCTCTGAGCGTGGTGGTGGGCGCCCTGTATGTGGTGGTGGGCGACAATCTTCGGGTCTACTTCACCTTCTTTGTCTCCGCCGTAGGCTGTGCGGTCTATGGTCCTGTACTGGGCATGGTGGTGGCCGTGGTGACGGACACTCTCAATTTTTTGCTATTCCCCAGCGGTCCCTATTTCCCGGGCTATATGTTCAGTGAAATGGTAGCCGCCCTGATCTACGGGCTGTTTCTCTACCGCAGAAAGATCACTGTGCTGCGGCTCTTCTGCGCTAAATTCCTGGTGAACTATCTAGTCAACGTAGGTTTGGGCAGTCTCTGGAGTCAGATACTCTACGGCAAAGGCTATCTCTACTATCTGGTGAAAAGCCTGGTCAAAAATTCTCTGCTGCTGCCCCTGGAAGTCATGCTGATGGCAGCCCTGTTTGCCCTGCTGGTTCCCGTCTTCTCCCGGTTCGGTCTGCTGCCGGGTCACGAAAAACGGGACCTTCAAAAACTGTCCATTAGCTCCAGCGCCTTTACAGTCTTTGGTCTGGATTGTCTCATCGGCGGTGGGTGCAGTCTCTACTATAGCACCACAGTCAGCTCCGGTGGTCCTGTCTTTCAAGGGCTGGGCATCGCACTGGCTGCCGTCGGCATCCTGCTTCTGGTACTGGGTCCTGTGCTGCGCCATAGACGAAGCCACGCGGAAAACTAATATAAAAAAGGCTGTGAAACCTTGGATTGGTTTCACAGCCTTTGATCTTATTCCAGTTACCAAGCCGCTACAGTATAATTCCCCTGCGCAACATCTTCAAAGGTATCATCGTCATATACCTCCAGGGCAAATTCCACTTCCTCAATGCTTTCAATGCCATTCGCGCTCAAGTCGGCGTCACTCCAGCTAAATCTGCCCATCGCCATTTTTCCCGGTGCCACAGACATCGCCCAATAGGGATCGCACATATATCCATTGATGGCCACATTCTCTGCGGAGAACATCAGTGTTTTATCTGTCTTATTATTGATAAACACCTTCATGTACTGATAATTCATATCATCCTTTTCAAACCCAATTACGATAAACTGGAATTGCTCGTTGTCCGCCAGAATCACATCCTGTGCACCAGGCGTATAGGTGTAAAGGCTGACTGCGTCAGGACCCTGGGGCGTATAGGTAAACGGTGCATTCACTACATCATCTGCGCTCCAGTCATCGCTGTCATAGGCCCGCAGCGTTCCCGTAACTTCAGTAATATCTGTTATTCCAAGGGTTTCTATGGTGCTATCCAGATACCAATTCATTTCACTGAACGCAACCTTCCCAGGCGCAACTTCCTCAACCCATATTGGATCTGCCATAACACCATTGACAGCACAGTCATCAGCAGTCATCGTCAAAGTCTGCTCCGTATGATTTTCCAAATAGAGTCCTACAGTATTGCCATACTCACCCTGGGGATCAAAGCCTGTTGCAATAACACGCACAGCATCATCGGCATACAGGACCACATCAGAAGCCTGGTCCTCCCGAGCCACATATTCCGCCTGATCCTCGCCGAAGGGATAGACCGTTACGGTCTCCGCCAGAAGGTCCTCTGCCTCCCAGTTGTCGCTGTCATAGGCCCGCAGCATAAACTCCACCGCAGACAGTTTGCTGATCATCTTCTTTTGGAGATCTTCCGCGGACCAATAGATTTCCGTGTTCAAAATCTTTCCTGCAGCAACCTCATCGGCCCAGAAGGGATCGTCCATTACGCCGTTGATGGCAGCCCATTCCACAGTAAACATCAAGTTGAGGTCTGTTTTATTCTCCAGAGACATCTGCATCACCACATCGTTTCCAATACCAGTGGTGAACCCGGTTACCGTCACCTTGCAGTTTTCGTTATCAATCAGTACCGTCTCCGCAAAAGTATCCGGCAGGGCAATCTGTCCATCTCCCTCAGCAGCGCCCGAAATCTCTTGTCCCGGCATCGACGTAGCCTCAGCAGAGGTCTGGACTTCCGCGGAGGACTCAGGTGCCCCGGACGATTCCGTTGTATCCGGCGTTGCTTCCGTCTCCTGCTCTGCCGGAGTGACAGTCGCTGTTGCTTCCACAGCGCTACCTGTTTGTTCCGGTACAGCAACGCCTTCCCCAGGCTGGCCGCATCCCGCAAGCAACATGGCAAGCACCAACGCAGCCGCTATCAATTGTGTTGCTTTTTTCATTTCTTTTCCTCCTTAATATACAGTGTTCTTACATCATCCAAGTATGGTTCCTTGGCCGATTTATCATAGCAAATTGCCGCCTGAAAATCAACAGCTTCAGGCGGCATTCGCTATACCTTTAAAAGCACCCTAGCCATATTAAAATACAGCAGCATGGAGACAGAATCCATAATGGTGGAGATCACTGGGGACGCCATAATAGCCGGGTCCACATGGATCAATCTTGCCAGCATAGGCAGAAGGCTTCCGATAAACTTGGCAATGATAATAATGAGAAATAGGGATAGAGACACCACCAGCGTAATGACAGTCTGTCCCGGGTAGGTAATCAGCAGGCGGGCGGTATTGACCGCACAGAGGGCAACGCCGCACAGAATGGCCACCCGCAGTTCCTTCATGGCCACCCGGAACCAGTCCCGGAGGCGAATGTCCCCCACGGACATACCACGGATGATCAGAGTGCTGGCCTGGGAACCGGCATTTCCTGCAGTGCCGGTCAGCATAGGCATACAGGTCACCAACAGCGGATACGCCACAAATGCAGCTTCATAGTGGGCCAGGATGGAACCGGTAAACATGGCGGAAATCATCAGGAACATAAGCCAGACGATTCGGTTCTTAGCCAGGGACAAGACGCTGGTTTTCAAATAAGGATGATCCGATGGCGCAATACCGGCCATCTTTTCCATATCCTCCGTGGCCTCTTCCTCAATGACGTCCATGACGTCGTCGGCAGTGATGATGCCCACCAGGCGATTTTCCTTGTCCACCACAGGCATGGCCAGGAAGTCGTATTTCATCATGGTCTGGGCCGCCGATTCCTTGTCCTCCAGGGTGGAGGCGGTGATGACATCCGTCTCCATGATGTCCTCCACCAGGGTGTCGTCGGAATTGAGCAGCAGCTCCTTCACCGTCACAACGCCTTCCAGAATCCGCTTGTTGTTAGTGACATAGCAGGTATAAATCTGCTCGGACTCCTCGCCCCGCTTCCGAATGCGGTCAATCGCCTGCAGCACCGTCATGTCCTTATGAAGGTCCACATACTCTGCCGTCATAATGCTGCCGGCGGAATCCTCGGGATACTTTAAAAACTGATTGATCAGAGACCGGGTCTCCGGCTTGGTGTTTTTCAGCACGCGCTTGACCACCATAGCTGGCATTTCCTCCAGCATATCCACCGCGTCGTCCACAAACAAATCCTCAATGATGGGGCCGATCTCCTGATCGGTAATGGAGGCGATGATGGTCTGCTGGGTCTCCGGCTCCAGTTCCGCAAAGACGTCGCTGGCCTGATCCTTCGGCAGAGTACGGAAACAGGTGATCTGCTGGAGCGATCTCGTTGGTATCGGCAATCTCTTCATGAAGCCGCTGAAACTGTTTGGTCCGCAGCAGCTCATTGAGCTCCTCAATCAGCTGCTCGGTGTCCAACGTATTATTTGACACGGAAAAATCCTCCTATCGTGATGAAATAATAGGAGAAGTGTCAGACGAGACGACCTGGGTCCCTATCCGGTCTATAGGCATTCTGGGGAAGCATCCAAGGGACATAAGGGAACCCATGCATCGTCCGATCTGGTACTTCGTCCGGTGGTATCCACTTGATGTTCCCCCTTTCAAGGAATAACTATTGCTGTATTTTGAATTAGCATAGCACGAAATTCCTGGAAATGCAAGCCGTTCAACTGTAAAAACTCCGTAATCCATTGTGCCCGTTTGCATCTGGATCTATGCCCTTGCAATCCCCGCTCCGCAATGCTATACTAGGCTATAATCTTTTGGGAGGTGTCCCCGCCATGTCGAAAAACGCAGCGCCCGTACCCCGGGAACAAAAGCAGCTGAATCGCCTGCTGCTGACGCTGACCATTCTGACACTGCTCAACCTGTTGCTGACGGCTTCCATCGTTGGGCTGATTGCCGGCGTGATCATTCTGGTCATGGTTTGGGGGATCCGTCAGGGAGACTATCCCTTGGCAACGGCTCTGGCGGTTTTCGTATGCCTCTACGGCATCATCAATCTGGTAGTGCTAGGCGTCGTAGTATTTTCGGGCACGGAGGCTCCCGTCTCCTCCCTGATCTGGCTGGGCCTGTACTCTGTCTCCCTCATCGCCCTGGGCATTTTCCTGCGGGCAAGGTCTCTGCGGGAATATCTGAAAACCGCAAAACCTCCGGAGGAAAAAGCCAAACGCTTTCACTTTTTTCGTGGTGGCTGGCGGGATCTGTAAATACCCATGGAGCGTTTTTTCTCATTACTAACATGAATAGCAAACTCATGCGCTGCAGAGCATCTTCTGCAGCGCATTTGTCGTCATAGCCCGATCCGTATTTGTTCATCAGTTTGTCAAATGCACCGTCAAAAACGGAAATTGATTCTTGATTCCAGTTTATGATAGTTGCCGCCGGATTTTTCCCCAGGTATACTAAATAGAAAAGGAAAGGACTGGTTTCATGTCTTATTACATCGGGCCGAGATGTTCGGCCTGCCACTACTGTTTCAACGAATGTCCCGTAGGGGCGATCCGTTTTGCCGGGACCAGCTATGAGATCGACGAGTTCAAGTGTATCGGCTGCGGAAAATGTGCCGAGGTATGTCCCTCCGGCATCATCTATGATCCGGAAAAACCGGTGGTAAAGGTATCCCACGACCCCATTGAGCGAGAGTGCGATCTGGTGGTGCTGGGTGCTGGCGGCAGTGGTCTGGTATCCGCCGTTCGAGCCGCGCAGCTTTCCGGCAAAAAGGTCATTGTGGTGGAAAAAGCCTCCAAAATTGGCGGCAACACCAATCTTGGCCACGGCTTTATGCTCCGCTACACCAAATGGCATGAGGCCGCCGGCATTCCCGACACCCGGGAGGAGAGCATCAACGCCCTCTATGAGCGCAGCGGCAAGATTCTGGATTATACCCTGCTGCACAACGCCACCTACGCTCTGTCGGATATGTTCGACTGGCTGTGTACCTTCGGCGGTGTGGAGGACAAGTTCGTGCTGAAGAAGATGGGCCCCGGCGGTCCCATGGCTGCTCCGGCTCCGGAAAAATCGGAGGATGGTAAGGAAGAAAAGGCCCCCCAGGGCGGCGGAATGCCCTTTGCAGGTCCCATTGGCGCCATGATTGACTTCCCCGTCCGGACCAAAAACACCAAGTGTACCGACACCTCCATGGGTCCTGGCTGGATGGGCACCTATGTGGTGGAAAAAATGCAGGAGGTGGGCCAGAATCAGTTTGGGGTGGAGATCCTCACCAGCACCGCCGCCAAGCAGCTTTTGACCAATCCAGACGGCAGCTTCCGGGGAGTAGTCTGTGAGGACGACGGCGGCACCGTCACCATCTACGCTAAAGCCTGCGTCATCGCCACCGGCGGCTTTGCCCACAACGACGCCCTCATCAAGCTGACCAACCCCAACTTCTTCCACGGCCAGCCTGTCAAGCGGCTCTCTGTGGCCAGTTCTACCGGCGACGGCATGGCGCTGGTCCAGGGCATTGGCGGCGCCATTGACCTCGAGCGGGTCAGAGTTCCCGCAGGCGGACCGGTCCATCATCCCTGGAACTACACGGTGTTTACCCTGGCGGGCCACGGCAATCCCATGGTAGACGTCAACGGCAATTTGTTTAACGCCATGGGCGGCGGTCCGGGCAATCCGGTAGGACCTCTGGATACTATCGAAGGCGGCATCATCTATCAGATCCTAGACTCCGACGCAGTGGACAGAGGCGGTGAGGAAGGCATTCGCCGTTGCACCGATCCCAGCGCCATGGAGGAGCGGAAAAACTACCGCACCGCCATGGATCAGGAGGCCATGAACGGCTGGCCGGCGAAAAAAGCCTGGACGTTGGAAGGTCTGGCGGAGAAGATCGGCTGCGAACCCGCAGTCCTCCAGGCCAGTATCGATACCTACAATGCTCAGGCCGAGGAAGAAGCCAAGAATCCCCAGCCTGCTGCCCCCCGTCCCATGATGGGCTTTGGTCCGGTGAAAAAATATCCCATCCGCAAGGCCCCCTTCTATGCCATTACCTGCGGCCGATTCAGCGAATCCGCCTCCGGCGGCATCGTCACCGACACCGACCTGACAGTGCTGAAAACCGACGGAAGCCGTATTCCGGGCCTCTATGCCGTGGGCGACAGCTGCCGCGGTCTGTTCCTCAAGGACGACTCCGGCGGAAAATTTGGCGAAATGCCCTGGGCTATGGCCTCCGGCTTTATGGCCGGCAAGCTGGCGGCGGACTATTTGGGCTAATTGTACCAGGGATTCTGCCACGAGAATCTTGCAAAAGCCCATCCCAAAATCACACACAGATAAAAACAGCAGGAGAACAGGTTTGTCCCGTTCTCCTGCTGTTTTGGTTTTCTTGAATCAGATCTCCATAATCACAGGAAGGATCATGGGATTGCGCTTCGTGTGCTTATAGAGGTAATTGGACAGGGTGGATTTGATATTTGCCTTGATGGTGGCCCAGTCGGTGATCCGCTGGTTCAGGCACTCCTCCACCGCATCGGTGGCAATGTCCTTCAAATCCTCCATCAGATCCCCGGACTCCTTGACATAGATGAAGCCACGGGTGATGATGTCCGGACCGGACAAAATGGTCCCGTCCTCTCCCGAGAGATTGACCACCACCACGATCATACCGTCCTGGGCCAGATGTTTCCGATCCCGGAGCACCACGCTGCCCACATCGCCCACGCCCAGACCGTCCACCAGCATCTTGCCTGCTGGGACAGTACCTGCCAGCTTGCAGGAGCTTCTGGTCAGCTCAATGACCCGACCGATATCGCTGATGACAATCCGGTTGGGATCCATCCCCATCTCCCGAGCCAGCTGGGCGTGACGCTTGAGGTGGCGCTGCTCACCATGGAGGGGGATAAAGAACTTGGGCTTCACCAGCGCATGGATGATCTTCAGTTCCTCCTGGCAGGCATGTCCAGACACATGGAGATCCGCCAGCTTGTCATAAACCACCTCGGCACCCTTGCGGTAGAGCTCGTTGATGACGGCGGAAATGGTCTTTTCATTGCCGGGAATGGCCGACGCCGAGATCAGCACCCGATCTCCCGGTCCGATCTCCACCTGCCGGTGGCCGGAAAAGGCCATCCGATACAGAGCCGACATATTCTCGCCCTGGGACCCAGTGGTGATGATGACCTGCTTATTCTTGGGGACGGATTT
>CBCTLT010000036.1:0-8565 GCA_965147785.1 uncultured Oscillospiraceae bacterium | reverse complement strand
ACATGGCCAACGCATCTTCCCCCATTGCTTTCAGCGACGGGTCTTGGGGATTTCGCTCATAGCGTCCAATCAGGGGTGCCACCTGGCTCAGCTCCAGATGCAAGTCCGAGGCCAGCCACTCAATAGTGCTTTTGGGCTCTTTTCTGCCAGGGCAGGCAAACTTGCCAATCACATCAAGGAACAGATACTGAAGATACATACGCTCCAATTCCAACGTGGGCAATACCTCCACCGGTCCAAAGGTCTCGCCGGAATATGTCGCGAACACAATTCCCAGCGGAGCACGTTCCGGCCGGAAGAAGGATCCAGGGAAAATCATCTGGTTGCTGTACAGCCGGGGCGGCTCCGCCCCTACCAGGGCTAGATGCTTTGAAACCTGCGGCGAGGGACTTCCCGAAATCACCGGAGAACCCAACAACACCAGGTCGTAGTCGTCCAGGAATATCTTTTCTCGTTGCAAATTTGTTGTGTCTTCCAGCCGAAGCATTCTACAATCCCAGTTCTGTTTTTTTAGCACAGAAAAGAACCTTTTTGCCACCTTTTCTGTATTTCCTGTGCTGGAAGCATAGAGAATCAATGCGTTATTCATGTCGATCTCCTCCCAGGGACACGTTGTATTTCTCCCGATACTGGCTGGGCGTCATACCCGCCACCCGTCGGAACAGCGTCAAGAAATAGCTGTAGTTTTCATAACCGGCCCGCAGCGCCACTTCGCCCACCGACAGCCCCGTGTTCTTTAGCAGATTAAAGGCCAGTTTCATTCGTTCCTGCAAAATATACTCCGAGATGCTCATTCCCGTCTCCTGACGAAACAGTCTGGCCAAGTGATTCTGGCTCAAATGTACATCCTCGGCAATATCCTGCCGGGTAAAGCTGTCACCCAGGTGTTCCAGAATGTAATTCTTTGCCTGCTGGGTATAGTTCTGGCTGCTGCGTCGCCGCTCCAGATGGACAGACAGCGCGGTGATTGCCGCAAAAATCCAGGTCACAGTATTGCCAATCGATACTGTGGCATCCCGAAATACAGTCGCATTTTCCCGCCGGTCAAAGAGCACATGGGCCGGCACCTGTTTTTCGGCCATAAACCCATAGAGCATTTGAAGGAAGTCCTGGTTGAATCGGTGGAGAGAAGCGGCGTCCAATCGTTTTTCCGTCTCCTGAAAATAGCGCTCCACTTTCATCAGCAGCGGATCAAAGTTTCCGTCCTGGAGCAAATACCGCCACTGTTCCAGCAGTTCCGGCGGAACGCTTTCCCCTTGTTCCGTTTGCTCCAGCTGAAGGATCGGGCAGTTGGATACGGTAGCTTCCTCCAACGCATAGATTCGGTCTACCTGTTTTCCCAATTCGTCCCCAGATATCTGCTCTCCAATACAACAGGACACCTCGCACATCAGGGCTTCTCCGCAGGCCCCCAGCACGTCTTGACATCGTGCCCATACTTCTCCTTGTCCCAGCGGCATAGTCAGAATTGCCAGTAAATGCGTTTCATCCAGCTGCAGGCAAGCGCCTTCCCGGTCTGCTTGCAGCAGACACTTCCTGACATGACCTTCCACGGTCCGAATGACTGCCCGTTTTTCCCGCCAGCCTGTACTGCCATTCCATTGCCGGATATTTACCATGACCGGCAGCACAAGCCCTTCCGGCAGGTCCTGTGTTGTTCCGTTGAGCAGGAGGCTTTCCCATTGTCTTTCCCGTTCTTCCTGTCCCGGACTCATAAACGCACCTCCCCCTGCCGCAATGGTTCTATTATACGCAATTGTTTCTTCCGGCGCAAGCGGAGCACCGCGGAATGGTTTCCGCGGTGCTCCTATGGGAAAACCATCTTTATGCCATATAGGCGTCGTATACCTCCTGGTAGATCTCGATGGCACGGCTCACGTTGAAGGATTCCATCTCTGTCACATAGGCGTCCCAGTTGTCCAGGGTATCGGAACCAATGATGAACTCGGTGATCTTGCCGGTGGCATAGGTCATCAGGTCGCCCATGATCCCGGACACCTCAGAAGCTTGGTCAGCACTGAGGTCTGTGGTGGGCATGATGTAGGCATCGTCCACATTGGATGCCCAGACACCCCGGGCTGCGTTTTCCTTCTCGGAGTAGGCAATGTCGTTGCGGCTCTCATCCTCCACAAAGGGACCGATGGTCAACGTGTACATGACCTGTGTTTCCCGCATACTGTGGTCGGGGTTGGCGTAGATCAACTCCGTGTATTCCGGTTCCCCGTCCTCGTTGTACTCCATGCCTTCTCCTTCCACGCCGTAGTTACAGAGGATGCTTCCCTCGTCGGTGAAGAAGAAGTCAATATACTTTAGGGCCAGCTCAGGATCCCCGCAGCCGGTGGTGATGGCCAGCGTCTGGCCTCCAATCAGGGTCTTTCTGCTACCAAAATGCAGGGTTTGGCCCTCCTCTTTGACCGGGGCGGCAATGGCCTGAACATCGGCGTTTTCATCGTTCATCTGGGACTGGATCAGCTCGATCTGGAAATAATCGTGCAGCCAAACACCGCATTGCCCCGTGGTGGTCTTGCTGGAATCGATGCCGTGACCGGTGTTCTCGATGTAGTAGTCCGAACCGATTAGGCCCTCTGCATACCACTGGCTCATTAAGGACAGGTACTCCTTGAAATTGTCCTCCACCCATCCAAATTTCACCTGGCCGTCCACCACATAGAAGGGATAGGTACCCATAAATGCCGCGTAGACCCCATATACGTCGAAGGCGGAACAGATCTCATTTTCGTCCAATACACCGGTATAGCCCAGGCCCAGGGGTTCCACGGCCCCCTTCTCATTTTTGAAGGCCACCAGCACATCGTGGAGGTCATCCAAAGTGGTGGGCTGGTCCATGCCCAGATCGTCCAGCCAGTCCTGGCGGATCACCAATCCGGTGCTGGGCCGGGTGTAATCGGCCATGATCCGGTTGATCTCCACAATCCGGCCACTGCTGGTGGAAGCGTCCGCCAGAGTGGTCTCATCTTGATGGATCAAGGCGTTGTAGTTGGGCGCGTTCTCCTCCAGCAGCTCCGTCAGGTCCACCAGCACTTCGTCGTCCACGGCCTTATCCATGCCGCCGGTGTAGTAGCTGCCGGCATTCTGGAACAGATCCGGATAGTCACCGGAGGCTACCAGCAGATTAAAGCTGTCGTTGGCCGTTGTAACGGACTGAAGCATAAAGCTCAGATTTACGCCGGTCTTCTCCGCTACGGCCTGCAGAACACTGCTCTTGCCGTTTCCCAGATACTCCTGCATAATGTCCGCCAGATCCCCAGGGAAGGAATACCACATAGTCAGCGTTACGGGTTCCTCGGACAAGGGATATTCCACCTGAGGAATTTCCGGTTCCGTCATAGAAACGCTCTCTTCTGGAGCCGAAGCTTCCTGTTCCATTTCCGGCTGTGTCTGTATGGACGTCTCAGCCTCTTGGGACACAGCAGCCTGCTCCGTTTCGGAGGGTTCCGTCCCTGTTTCCATGCCAGTTTCCGTCCCACAACCTGCCAGCAGCGCAAGCACCATAGCCAGCGTCAACAGTATTGCAAGTACTTTCTTTTTCATTGCTTCCTCCTTTAGCTGATACTGATATATTCTCCGCCATACTCCCGCCGGCCCTCTGTACCGGGGAAATATCCCTTGACCAGATTCCGGACAAAGATTTTGGCAGCTTCCTTATCATCACCGTTGGGCCGCTGTTCCCGCTGATGGGGCATAACGCCTGCCCGCTTCACCAGCGCCTTTTCCTCCGGACTCATTTTCGCCATCTCCGGCGGTTCATGGATGGGCCCCTGCTCGCCCATATTGGCAGCCTGCCGGATCTTTCCCAAAATGTGCGGCGGATACTTTTTAAACTCCTCTGCCTTGGGATCCGCCTTGAATCGTGCCAGAAGCTCTGACGCCAGATCCACCGAGATGTTCAGATCGTCGGCAATGGTGTCCACCGATGCATGATGGAGCTCCGTTCCCAAACACGCAAACTGTCCAATGGTCTGAATGTAGAGGTTCTCCAGATACAGCTTTTCGATGGCCAAGGTTGCCAGGCATTCACTGGGACCGGTGGAGGTCCCCCCATAGGTACAGAATTCCACCGCATAGGGTGCATAGTCCGGATTCTCTGGCCGCTTGAGTCCAGGCATAATCAGTCGATCCGAGTACATCCGCGGCGGCATAGACGCCGTAAGGCCCAGATTCTTTCCCACCAGCGTAGAGGGCAGTCCGGCCATAATGGGGCTGCCTACAAACAGCAGGTCATATGCGTCAAAGAAAACTGGTTCTTCCACAAAATTTGTCTTGTTGGTGATCTTGATCAGATCCACGCTCCATTGCATTTCTTCCAGCGCCTCCTGGAAGCACTTCGCAATTTTTTCCGTGTTTCCTGTCACGGACACGTAGAGAATCAACGCTTTTCTTCCCATAAAAATCATCCTTTCACAGATCGGTTTACTGCAAGTATAGCGTTTTTTTCCTTGGGATCGTAGTAAGGATTCACGCATTTTCACTCTAAAAACTGTGCATCGGAAAACTTGCACAATTTCTGGAGTACAAATCGTGAATTTCTGAAAGCCATGGGCGGGATATTTTTTTATAATAATGACAGAACACCGAAAGGAGCACAGCTATGAACGGAACCTATATTGTACCATTGCCGCTGCCGGGAGGCATTCGGCAATGCCGCATCTCTCTCGCTGCCTCCGGCAGTCTTTTGACAGGCTCCATCACCAATCCCTATCAACCGGAAACCCTTTGTCCCATTACCTCCGGTACCATCGCCGGTGAACACATCTCCTTTGAGACTATGGTTGGCCGCGTTCGTTTTCTCTTCTCCGGTACGGCCGCAGATCGTACTTTGAAACTCTCCCTGACCACGCAGGAAACCATTCCCCTAGAGCCGGGAAAGCGTCTGTCTGGGACGCCAAACGCTCTGGCGGGAGAATATCTGGTGGGAGTCTATTCCCCCGGAGGCGTCAAAGAGAATCATTTTGTCATTACAGAGGAAAACGGCGTCTACAGCGGCGAAATGTTTTGCCTCATGGACGAAAAAACCTTGGCATTTCTTCAGCATATGAACGCTGGCGGCGGTCCTATGGCGGCGTTTTCCCATTCAGATGTGCCGCCAAAGCTGCCCCAAGTGGGGGACAAATGCGACGTAAATCCATTTTTGTCGGTCACCGGCAGCCCCGAGAATTTTGAAATCATGACCCGTACCGGGAATGGATCGCTGTTCCGCTTTACCGGCAGCATTCAGAAGGACGCCATTGTCATGACCCTCCACGTCACCGACGAAACGCCGGATCTGATCGGCAGCAAATGCGAAAACGATTGATCGTCCCCGATGAAAGGCCCATGCGCTGACCATTGGTCCGGGCATATCCTCCTAAAGCTTGTGCGGATCTCCGTTGATTGGAGATCCGCACAAGCTTTTAAAAATAATTGAAACAATGCTTTGTTTTTCACGACTTGCGGCTTTGTTTCACAGGCATTATAATAAAGCTGCGGAAAATTCCCAGCACTTTGCTTCTAATCCGGTTTTCATCTTTCTCCTTTATCCTTTTCCTGGAGGTGTTTTTATGCGTGTATTGATTGCGGAAGATGAACAGGACCTCAATCGTATTTTGGTGCAAAAGCTCACATCTGACGGCTACAGCGTGGATAGCTGCTTTGACGGCCAGGCCGCCATGGATCATTTGGCCGCCGCCGATTATGACGCGGTGATTCTGGACATTATGATGCCCAAGGCCGACGGCTTTGCCGTACTCCAGTTCTTGCGGCAGCAGGGGAAGGCCACCCCGGTGCTTTTTTTGACTGCCCGGGATTCCGTGGCGGATCGGGTTGCCGGCCTGGACAGCGGCGCCAACGACTATCTGGTAAAGCCCTTTTCCTTTGCAGAGCTGATGGCCCGGCTTCGGGCCATGACCCGCAGCCCCTTCGGTATGACCAGCAACACCCTGACCGTTGGAGATCTCACCATGGATCTTGCCGCCCATACGGTCAGCCGCGGTGGCCAGGAGATCACCCTCTCCGCCAAGGAATACGCCCTACTGGAATATTTGATGCGGAATCGGGGCATTGTGCTGTCTCGGGAAAAAATCGAAAATCACATCTGGAACTTTGACTACACCGGGGGCACCAATGTGGTGGACGTCTACATCCGCTATCTGCGGAAAAAAATCGACGAGGGTTACGACAAAAAACTGATCCACACCATACGGGGAACCGGCTATGTGCTGCGGGAGGAACCATGAAAAATCGTTCTGTACGTCTGAAAATCACCCTGTGGTTCTCCATTTTGCTGGCTGTGATCGTCCTCCTGACCTTTTTGGTGGTCTTTTATGTGAGCCGCTCTGTGGTACAGAAGAACCTGCGAACCTCCCTGGTGGAAACCGTAGAGGACAATGTGGACGAGGTGGAGTACCTGGAGGATCTGTCCAGTCGGGACAACGACAAGGATCTCTATCTTCAATTCCGAAACGGCTATTTGGAGATCGACGATGACTACCTGGACCGGGTTAATGGCATTGCCACCGCCCTGTTTCAGGAAGACGGCACCCTGCTCTACGGCGAGGACCCCATTGCCTCCAACGGCCCGGAATTTTCCGACAGTGTGGTACAGACCTATACTTCCCATGGAACCTCCTATTACGTCTACGACCGTATGCTCACCGGCAACAGTCTGGACGGGCTCTGGCTGCGGGGCGTTGTGGCACAAACCCAGGGAGACGGTCAGCTTTCCACCGTAGTACGGCTGTCTTTGATTTTATTGCCGCTGCTGCTGCTTTTGGCCATTGGCGGAGGCTGGCTCATCGCCGGAAGGACCCTGCGGCCCATCCAGCAGATTTCCCAGGCTGCCGCCCAGATCAGTCAGGGACACGACCTGAACCGCCGCATTCATTTAGACCCCGGCGGAGACGAACTGCATCAGCTGGCCGACGCCTTTGACGCCATGCTGGATCGGCTGGAAGCCAGTTTTGCCGCAGAGCAGCAGTTCACCTCTGACGCCTCCCACGAGCTGCGTACCCCTATGAGCGTAATCATGGCCCAGTGCGAATACACCCTGGAGGAACCCCGGACGCCGGAAGAATACCGGGACGCCCTGGAGGTAATTGCCCGGCAAGGGAAAAAGATGTCCACTCTGATTCGGGATATGCTGAATTTCACCCGACTGGAAAACCAATCCGCTCGGGAACCGTTTCTCCCTCTGGATCTTTCCTCCCTGGTTTCCTCTGTCTGTGACGATATGGCCCTGCTTCAAGAAAACGGCATCACATTGACCAGCCAAGTTGAGCCTGACCTCACAGTAACAGGCAGCACCGAACTATTGACCCGTCTCTTGGTCAATCTCATCAGCAACGCTTACCGCTACGGAAAACCCGGCGGTTGGATTTCCGTTACACTCCAGCAAACACAGACCGGTATCACCCTGTCTGTGGCCGACAACGGCATTGGCATTGCGCCAGATCAGCAGGAAAAGATTTTCCGCCGTTTTTATCAGGCAGACGCCTCCCGCACCGGTAGCGGTACCGGACTGGGGCTTTCTATGGTCCAAGAGATCGTCCGGCTTCACGGCGGAACCATCACCGTAGAAAGTCAGCTGGATCAAGGCAGCACCTTCACCGTAACTTTTTTTGAAAAAAATGAAACACTCTAATGTTCTTCTCATGTTTGCCCGATATACTGAAGACACAACACAAGGAAAGGAGCATTTCAAATGAAAAAGATAAAAACTTTCTTCTCTAGTCCCCTTCGGGTGGTCCTCACAGTCATCTGTATTCTCATCGTTCTGGCGGCAGCTGGGTTCGGAACCTTCTTCGCCATCGGCAACAGCGCCTCCAACAAAGCTGCCGCAGAAGCTGCGGCTCTGGCTGACGCAGGCGTGGACGCTTCCTCCGCCATGATGTCCCCCACCGATTTGGAATGGGAAGGCGGAAGAATGGTATACGAGGTGGAATTCTCCGCCAATGGCAAGGAATATAACTACCTGGTCGCAGCCTCCGATAACTCCATCCTCTATAGAAGCGCGGAGATCGACGATGACCAGATTCTTCCCACAAACGACACCCTAGCTGAGGCGACCTCCAGCGCTCCTGCTGAGGCCACCACGTCCCCTGCTGTTTCCGATGCCACCACCCCCACCCCAGCCCCTGCAACCTCCACCGCACCGGCTGCTGAAACGGTATCCCAGGATCCCCAGACAACCGCCACTGCGCAAACCGGGGATATTGGACTGGATGCCGCGAAAAACATTGCACTGGCTGACGCCGGTGTCACCGAGGATGCGGTCACCTTCTTCGATACCAAGCAAGACTATGACAACGGCACATTGGTCTATGAACTGGAGTTTTTCGCAAATCAGACGGAATACGACTATGAGATCGACGCCGCTACCGGTGACATCCGCAAAAAGAGCTTTGACACGACTGGCGGTGCAACCTCCGCCACCGGACAAAATATCACCGTAGAACAGGCCAAGGCCCTGGCCCTGGAACACGCCGGGCTGACGGAGGCCGATGTGAACTTCACCAAAGCCAAGCTGGAAAATGACGACGGCCAGACTTTCTACGAAATCGAATTTCGGCA
>CBCTLT010000035.1:0-8587 GCA_965147785.1 uncultured Oscillospiraceae bacterium | reverse complement strand
AAGAGCCGGAAGAACATAATGTCCAAGCTCAAATTTCCAGAAAAGTCCGCAGAGCCAAAAACACAATAATACTGGCTACAAGCTGTTTCTATTTCTTTCAGAGTACCAAGCAATTGACCACACGGCCGCAAAGTTCCGCTACAGTTTCCCATATCGGCGTTCACGAGCCTCTTGCATTCGACAAAAGTTCTCTTTTCCATAGAAAGGAAAAAACATTTAGTTTATCTCCATCTTTGTTACAACTTGTTAGTTCCTGTGAAATTGTCTAGTCTGCTTTGCCATCTCTTCCACCATCCGCAGTTCTTCCAGGTAGATGCAATGAGGGATCCGATTTTCGCTGACCAAATACAAACATTCGTTCAAGTTAAACCAACGTACCTCAGAGACCTCCTCCTTTTGCAGGGAAAATTCAGCCGCTTCTCTGTCCATCCACAAAAGATAGATTCGGCTTACCTGCCGGTCGTGAAAGGGCCTGCCATGGAAAACACGCTGAACCTCAAATCTGCGGACGCCGCAAAAGATTAGATCTTCCGGTTCTGCATCACAGCCCAGCTCCTCCTTGAGTTCTCGCAGCGCCGAGGGCACATATTCCACTCCAGCCGGAATATGCCCGGCACTGGAGATATCATAACACCCTGGAAAGGAATCCTTCTCCAGACTGCGCTTTTGCAGCAAAACCTCCAGCTTTCCGTCTTTTTCCCGCACCAGCCATAGATGCGCTGTACGATGCTGAATTCCCTTTGCATGGGCCAGGCTCCGAGGCACCCGCTGTCCCGTAGGAACGCCGTTGTCGTCCACCACGTCCAACAGTTCCTCTGTCATCTGCCCTGCAGATTCACCCTGGCTACCAAAATACTGAAATTCCGACCAGGGATATGCATTTGGCGGATTCTTGGAAAATTCCATCCACTTTTCCTCTTCCGGGTGATAAAAGCCCAAATAGGCCGACCACAGGGCAATTTCGCAGGGATCTTCTCGGCTATCATATTTCCGTTCCCCCACCAGAGGCATTCCCCGGGAGGCAAACTGCACTCGGATCTGATGGGTCCGCCCTGTACGGAGATTTATTTCTACAAGGGATAGGTCTTCTAAAGACTCCAGAACCCGATATTCCAGAACGGCTTCCTGAACATCTTTCCCAGGCTGAGAAACCACATAAGTCATTCGCTGGTTCTTTGACCGCTGCAGCAGATCCCGAAGTTCTCCGGCGCTTTGTTTCGGAATGCCATGGATCACCGCCAAATACCGCTTTTCAAAGATATGCTCCCGGATCTGTCTGGACAAAATAGAGGCTGCCGCTGCAGACCTCGCAAACACCATCAGGCCGCTGACTACACGATCCAGCCGATGTACGGTACGCACACAGGCCTGGTTGTCCCCCAGGACGTGCCGAATTTGTTCCGGCATACCGCCGGGGGCATTGGTGGAAAGCACACCGGCTGGTTTGATTGCCACCAATATACGTTTGTCCTGATAGATCACCTCTACCGACTTTTCCATAATGTCCTCCATGAAAAACGGCGGCTGAAGCCTCAGCCGCCGCAGCGTTTATTTTTCTGCAAGAATTTTATTCAGCTCGTTCATAAAACTGTTGATGTCTTTGAACTGCCGGTACACCGAGGCAAACCGCACATAGCTAACCTCATCTAAGGGCTTGAGCCGCTCCATCACCAGTTCGCCGATATAAGTACTCTTGACCTCACGCTCCAGGGAATTCTGTACAATCTGTTCGATCTCACTGGCCGCGGCCTCCAGACTTGCAATAGGAACCGGACGCTTTTCACAGGCCCGCAGCATACCGTTGAGAACCTTATTCCGGTCAAAGGTCTGGCGGCGTCCGTCTTTCTTGACCACAACACTGGGCAGGCTTTCCACAGTCTCATAAGTGGTAAACCGCTTGCCACACTGGAGACATTCTCTCCGGCGTCGGATAGACATACCGTCCTCCGAGTGTCTGGAATCCACAACCTTGCTCTCTTCATAGGTGCAGTAAGGGCATTTCATGGGCAATCCCGCCTCTCATGTTGACATAATGTATGTTCATTCTAGCAGGATTTCTCAAAAAAGTCCACCCCTTTTTCCCGAATTCCCCGGATATTCCTCAAAATTCTGCTACAAAATCCTCCGCAACCTCCCGCATGGTCATCGGCGTTACATTCCCCCGGCTAATCCGGCCGAAGAATTCCGCCGCGCGTCCCCGATCTGCGGTCAGTTCCATAACACGGGTCCCTTCTCCGGTATTTTCGTTGGTGACAGCTGCACCGTACTGCGTCATGCCCTCTTTGGTCTCTGCCAGCAGTTCATAACGCAGCGTCATGTTGCCCTGCTCCGTTGCAACCTTTTTCATTTCCGTCAAAATATGTTCCATTTTGTAACCCCTCCGTTATCTTGGTGTTACTATTGAAACACATTTTATAAACTTTGGAAAGAAAAAGAAATCGCAAATTCTGACTAATCCTGACTGTTTTCGCATGGATCAAACACGGTTCGACAAAATACTCCGGTTTTCGACTGCCTCCCAGGATGAAAAAATCAAAATATTTTGGTGATCCTCAGCTGATCTTGTCGTTATCTGTAACTTTTTTGACATTTTCCGGCAGCGCATTCCTGCAAATCTGTTCTGCAATACGAATTCCATCCGCTGCTGCAGACATGATCCCGCCGGCATAGCCTGCGCCCTCTCCACAGGGATACAGGCCCCTGAGGGCACTCTGACCGGTTTCGTCTCTGGTGATCCGTACCGGGCTGGAACTGCGGCTTTCCACCGCGGTGAGCACCGCATCTGGATCCTGAAACGCTCGAAGCTTTTGCCCCAGTATAGGAATCCCATATTCCAGCGCCTGCGTAATATACGAAGGCAGACATTGATGCAAATCTGTCCAGCGGACCCCGGGACGATAGGTGGGCACAACCCTTCCCGGACCAGCGGAGGGCCGATGTGCTAGAAAATCTCCCACGGTCTGCGCAGGGGCGCAGAAGTCTCCACCGCCCAATTGAAATGCTGCTTCCTCCAATTGCCTCTGAAATTCCACGCCTGCCAAGGGATGATCTGAGGGAAAATCCTCCGGCCCTACGCTGACAAGCAACCCACCGTTGATATTTTCTCCATCCCGGGCATGGTAGCTCATGCCGTTGGTGCAAAGTCTGCCCTGCTCTGAGGCAGCAGCCACCACCTGTCCCCCAGGACAAACGCAGAACGAAAAAATCCCTCTGCCCGTTTCCGGCTGGTGGCAGGACACCTTATAGGATGCCGCAGGCAAACTCTCAATTTCTGCTCCGTACTGGTGCACTGTCATATCCTGCTGGCAGTGTTCAATCCGCACCCCCACGGCAAACTGCTTGGGCTGCATGGGCACACCCGCATTCCACAGCATTTCAAAGGTATCTCTGGCGCTGTGTCCAATGGCCAGTACCGCAGTATCCGTTTCCAGTTCGTAGCGGCCTTCCGGCCCTTGAACGGTCAATCCCCGCAGACAATGATTCTCTGCAAGGACTTCGGTTACCTGATGGCCAAAACGAACCTCCGCACCCAGTTCCAACAGTTCCTGGCGCAGGGCCTTCACCACTGTTCTAAGATGATCCGTCCCCACATGGGGAGCAGCCTCGTACCGAATCTCCTGCGGTGCGCCATGGGCTGCCAGTTCCTCCAGAATAAACTGCATTCTGGGGTCGTTGACGCCGGTATTCAGTTTTCCATCGGAAAAGGTCCCGGCACCGCCTTCCCCAAATTGCACATTACTGGCAGTATTGAGAATCCCCGTCTCCCAGAACCGGGCCACATCCTCGGTTCTGCGGTCCACATCCACACCCCGCTCCAGCAAGATTGGCCGGGCTCCGGCCCGTGCCAACATCAGACCGCAGAATAATCCCGCCGGTCCCATGCCGATAATCACAGGACGCCGAGGTAGTCGAAGTCTCTGATAGGGAAATGCATAGGAGGCCTCCCGATATTGGGAGACCTTCTTACTTCTGCAGTGTTTGAGAACCTGGGCTTCCTTGGGGACCTCCACCGCAATGGTATAAACCACAGTGATATCCTCTTTTTTCCGGGCATCGATGGATCGCTTCAGTACCCGGAACCCCTGGATCTCTACGCCAAGTTCCCGTTGGGCCTTTTTTGTCAAATGAGATTCCGGTTCCCCCGGTTGAAGCCGTAGTCCCTGGATCTTAAGCACCGGTAAATTCCGCCTTTCTCTTTTCACGGAAGGCGGAGATTCCCTCCTTGCAATCCCGGCTAAGCAGCAGCGGTCCTTGTTGTTTCTTCTCTTCCTCCAGGACTTCCTCCAGACTCAATTCCTCCGCCCGGTTCAGCAGCGCTTTGGAGGCAGCCAGTGCCAGAGGGGCTTTTTCGGCAATCTGCGCCGCAAAAGCCAACGTTTCCTCCCGCAGGGTCTCTGGAGGGCAGATCCGGTTGATAAAGCCCAATTCTTTGCCCTCCTGTGCGGAAACAGGCCGTGCCGTGAACATCAGTTCCTTGGCTAAATGCCGTCCCACCGCCTTTTCCAGCAGATAGTGGCCGCCACAGTCGGAGGCGATCCCCACATTGACAAAAGACTGCATGAATTTGGCCTTTTCCGAAGCAAAAATCAAGTCGCACGCTAGCGCCAGATTGAACCCCGCTCCTGCTGCCGGGCCGTTGACCATGGCAATGGTGGGAGGCTTCATCCGAAACAGTGTCTCCACTGCTTCATTGGCCACTCGCATATTCTCATCGCTTTTTTCCTGGGTGTCGCAGTCCATGAGCACGTTGAGGTCACCACCGGCACAAAAGGCCCGCCCAGCTCCGGTAATGACAACGCATCGGAGCTCCCGATCCTCGTCCAAGGCCGCCAATGTGTTGGCAAGGTTCTCCAGCAGCTCATTATTGAAGCAGTTGAGGGTTTCCGGACGATTCAGCGTTACAACCGCCACACGGCCAATTTGCTCTGTTAAAATTGTTTCAGACATGTTTGTTTCCTCCTTCGCAGGGCTTTATCCCCAACATCATTCCCAGGTACTCCAGATCTCCGGGCAATAGCCCACTGTAGCCTTTTTGCCATTTCGCACCACAGGCATTTTGATGAGCATTTGATTCTCAAAGACCTTGTCCTCTTTGTCCGCATTACTGGCCATATAGCGCAGCAGATCCAGATCCGGGCTTTTGCCCTCCCAGTCTACTAGCTTGTCTATGCCTCCCACAGCCCGGAGCACACTGTCAAATTCTCCGCCGCTCATGCCGTATTTCTTCATGTCCACCGACTGAAATTTGATCCTGCGCTCCTTAAAATACCGTTCCGCCTTTCTGGTATCGGCGGATTTCGCCACCCCGAAAATCTGGATATTCATAGGCCCAGCTGCTCCATAACCTTTTCACAGTCTGTGGCAGCCTTGGTATTGGGATTGGCAACGACAATCGTACCGCTTGCATCCACCACATAGCTGGTACGAACCACACCCATGGACACCTTTCCATAGTTCTTCTTCTCCTGCCATACATCAAAGGCCTCGATGGCCTGCCGCTCCGGATCGCTGAGCAGCGTAATGGTCAGGCCGTATTTTTCTTCAAACTTCTTATGGGAAGCACCGGAGTCTTTAGACACACCAAAAACCCTGTAACCAGCCTCTTGAAATTTCTCCAAATTCTCCGAATAGGCCTGGGCCTGTTTGGTGCAGCCAGAGGTGGAGTCCTTGGGATAAAAATAGATCACATAGGGCGTTCCCGCCAGCTCTGTGGACTGCACTAGGGTTCCGTTTTGATCGCTGAGGGCAAACGCAGGGGCACGATCTCCAGTTTTAAGCATAAAGCATTCCTCCTGTTTGTAATTCAATAAATGACTTCTATTAAGCAAAGTCCCTGAGGCGGTGCAGTGGGACCGGCCTTTTGCCGGTCTCCGCTCTCCAGGATCTCCTTAATACAGGTTGGGTCCATATGACCAAGTCCAATTTCCAGCAGGGTGCCGGTCATGATCCGCACCATATTCCGTAAAAAGCCGTTACCCCGAAACAGAAACGTGACCCGTTCCCCTTCCCGCCGGATTTCCACAGACCGAATGCTCCGAACCGTAGATTTTTTGGTGCGTCCCGTAGAAAAGCCGGAAAAATCATGGGTTCCCAACAGCAGCTTCGCACCTTCTTCCATGGCGAAAAGATCCAGGGGCTCCGGCAGCTGGTACTGATACCGCCGGGCAAACACATCGGGGATCTCGCTGTTCCATACGGTATAGCGGTAGATTTTTTCCTTGGCGCTGAGCCGGGCATGGAATCTGGGTGAGGCCGACGTTAGCCGCGTCACAGCAATGTCCCCCGGCAGTCTCCGGTTCAATTCTATCAGAAACGTATCCAGCTCCTCCACGGCACACTCCGTCTGAAAGCTGGCCACCTGTCCCAGCGCATGGACGCCTGCGTCCGTTCTGCCGGAACCGCTGATCTCCACGGGGGCTCCCAGCAGCTCTGTCAGCGTCTTTTCCAAACGTGCCTGGATCGTCTGCTCCGTATTCCCCTGACGCTGCCAGCCAGAATACCGGCTGCCGTCATATTGGATCGTCATTTTATAGTTCAATAGAATTCACCTGCCAAACAGCATCATTATACACCATTCAGGATAGAATGAAAAGTGGAGAATCCGGCATTTCTTGTATCTTTATCTTCAAGTCCCCCATACCCGGCTTAGGATCTATCATTCTGGCATTTCCTTCTGTCGTTTTCTCTGAACGCATTGCCGACGCAGCTGCTCCCGCAACACTTCCCGCTGCTCTGGTGGCAGCTGCCACCGGAGCCGTCCGTAATCGCACACGTCACAATCGGGTTCCGTACAATTTCGGCACACAGTCGGCAGTGGATCCGCTTCTATATACTTCATTCCTATTCACCCTATCATTTGCCACCAAATAGTAGCATTTTTTAGCCTATTATGCCACCAAATGATAGCATACGTCAAGAGGTGGTTAAATGCAATTTCAACGTTTAGAGGATCTGCGAATTGACCGCGATCTGACCCAGCAGGAGGTGGCGGATATTCTGGGTTGCAAACGGGAGGTATATCGCCGTTACGAAAAGGGCACCAGAACCATTCCGGTGGATTTTCTCATTCGGCTGGCGGACTATTACGGGGTAAGTCTGGACTATATCGTAGGACGAAAACAAGATAAAATACCATAACTATACAATTGACGGCATCCTATGGTATAATATCCGCACCTGAAATGCGGAGGAATTCTCCATGAACATTACTGTAGCAATCTGTGAGGACTTCACTGACGAAAGCGAATATCTAAGCAAGCTGCTCCAAAGCTGGATGCAGGTAACCGGGCACACGCTGAATATCTCTGTCTTTTCCAGTGCAGAGCGGTTCTGGTCCGCATATGAAGACGGGTTTCGTCCTGAACTTTTGTTGCTTGACGTGGAGATGCCCGGTCAGAGTGGAATGGACCTTGCCAAAAAACTGCGCCAGCTTCGTGATGATGTGCCGCTGGTCTTTATCACCGGCTATTCTGACTACATGGCCGAAGGCTATGACGTTGCCGCCCTGCACTATCTGCTAAAGCCAGTCTCGGAACAAGCCCTCGCCCGCGTGCTTACCCGCGCATTGGGTCAATTACAGCATCAACGGAAATTTCTGCTGTGCACCGTGGATGGCATGATGCAGAAAATCTATTTTGACGAAATTCAATACATCGAAGTGCTGTCTCATACTGTAACCATTCACGCCGGGAAAAACTACACCATTCATATGCCCATCCGGGAACTGGAACAGAACCTGGGAAAGGAATTCTGCCGCTGCCATCGTTCTTATCTGGTCAATCTTGCCCGGATCCGCCAGCTCAAAAAGGCGGACATATTGTTGGATTCCGGCGCAGAAATCCCCATGTCCCGGCGTTTGGCTCCTTCCGTACAACAGGCATTCTTTGCATATTATCGTGAGGAGGCCGAGCAATGAAGTATTTATGGCTGTTTGCCGGTGTCCTGCTCCTGTGTAGCCTCATTTTGCTGGTACGGCATTGGTTGATCCGTCAGGTAGACCGGCGCATCTCCAACTATCAAAATGATCTCTTGAACCGCCACATTGAAGAAGTGGAACAGATGTACCGCCAGGTCCGGGGCTGGCGGCATGACTACAGAAATCATATTCAGGTGATGAAGGCGCACCTGGATGCAGGCAGGTATGATGACCTGGACCATTATCTTCAGCTTCTCAGCGAAGATCTGGCCTCTGTGGATACCGTGATCAAAACCGGAAACGTGATGGTGGATGCCATCCTGAACAGCAAGCTGAATCTTGCTGCCAGCCAGCATATTGCGGTAAATGCCAAAGCCACGGTCTCCCCTGCCCTTCCTGTGGAACCGCTGGACATCTGCGTGATCCTGGGCAATCTCATGGACAACGCCATTGAAGCCTGCATGCGGATTCCCGATATTGAACAACGCTTTATCCGGGTCTACATGGGCACCCACAAGGGTCAGTTTTATATTTCCGTCACGAATGCTGCTTCTGCCTTTCGGCGAAAGGGACAAAAATACCTGAGCACAAAAGCTCAGACGGGACATGGCTTTGGTCTGATGCGGATTGACCGGGTTACGCTGAAATATGGCGGCACCGTAAACCGCCAGA
>CBCTLT010000034.1:0-8616 GCA_965147785.1 uncultured Oscillospiraceae bacterium | reverse complement strand
TGATACAAAGGTGGAATCACCGGTTCGGTATACTGGGCATAACCGCCGCCGAACACCTTGAATTCGCCTCGTTCACAGGAGGAACAGGCCGGCAGTACAATATCTGCAAGCTTGGCACTATCCGTGAGAAACAGGTCCACATCCACAAAATATTCCAAGGAACGCAGGGCCTTCTCCATCTCCTTGGAGCCAGGGAACATACGGAAATTCATACCGTGGGCATACAGAGCACGGATGGGGTAGGGATCCCCGGTCAGCACGGCTCTAGGCAAATCACAGGCCTGCATTTCACCAATCAGCTTATGCCATAGAGGAAAACGCTCACAGCCAATGGGAACCGGTCCGTCCTTGGGATAGGTCTCCACAGAAAATTCCGGCTCCAGCGTCTCAAATCCGCCGATAGAATGGGCATAGGTTAAGGGTGTTGGAATCATGCCGCCTTTTCGATCGTAGCTGCCTGTAATGGCGGAGAGGGCCATCACAGCCCGATGGTTTTGCATCCCGTTTTTGAAATGGACCAAAGAAGCGTTGGAGGATATCCTGAGGCGACAAGCCGGTGATTTTGGCAGTGTATTCTGGGGTGAAGGTTTCTACATAGTCACGATAGGCTTCAAATCCATGGACATGGTCTCGAATATAATCATTATCGATCCAGCCTTCATGAATCAGCTCCCGGCCCAAACACAAGGCCAAAGCGCCATCTGTACCGGGACGGATCCGTAAATGAAGATCGCAGTTTTGGGAGGCAGGGGTAATGCGTGGATCAATGATGATGGTCTTCATGCCCCGGGCTCTTGCATGCTGGAGTCCGCCGTTCATCAAATAGCTGGAAATACCAGGGTTGGCGCACCAGCCTAAAAACACACCAGCATTACCTAAATCCGGCTGGACCATTTCTGCCCCAGTGGCACATTTCCAGGAAATAATCGTGGCGGTGAAGCAAGAAGAGGACTCGCTGCCATAGTTGACGGAACCGAAGCTGTAGGCCATTCGTTGGAGAAAGGGCCGGTACCATTTGTCATAGCCGGAGTAAAAGGCTACGGAAGAGGCGCCGGATTCTGCTTTATACCGAGTAAGATGCGCAGCAATATCCGCCATGGCTTCTTCCCAGGATATCGCTTCAAACTGGCCGGAACCTTTGGGACCGGTTCTGCGCAGCGGCGTCTGAATCCGATCTGCTCGGTAGATATAGTCCCGGGCAGACAACCCGCGGGCGCAAAGTTTGCCGTGATTGGTGGGATGCTCCGGAGTTCCCTCTACCTTGATAATTTTGTTGTCTTTCACATAACAGGTAATACCGCAATGGGGGCCGGGAGCGCATATATCACAAAAACTGTTGTGCAGTGTGATTCCTGTGTCGTCTCCCGGCAGCTTTGCCCGCAGGCGTTCTTCTGTAAGCATCGGAATCCCTCCTGATGTTCGATTGCATGTTCAGTATAGCACAGATCGACAACAGTTACCAGAGGAAAGAGCGTTTTCCGCGTTGAAATGATGGATATAAAATATGAGAAAAGGGCGTATGCTTGTTTCCCTTCTTCCGGTGTGGTAAAATCTAACGGAAAGAAACAATCAACGGGAGTTTGCAAATGATATTTCTATGCGGCATTTATGGTGCCTCTGTGGTTCGTTCGGCAGGTGTACTCGGATTTTAGGCTGGTACGGCTTGGACTATCCGGTCTGTTGCTGGAGGAATATATGGATTCAAAAAAAGCAGTGAAACGGACCTGGCGACGTAAGGGGCAGGCCCTGGACTCATTCGCTGGAGTCCAGGGCCTCTTTCAGTTTTCCGAGGGCTTTTTTTTCGATTCTGGAGACGTAGCTTCTGGAGATGTTCAGCATTTTTGCCACTTCTCGCTGGGGCATAGGCGCTTCGCCTCCCAGACCATAACGCCAGGTCAAAATCTGTCGTTCTCGCTCTGTTAGAGTTTCCTGAAGCAGTGCCGCCAAACGCCTTGTTTCGCTGCGAATATGCGTTTGTTCAAACATATCCTCGTCTGTACACAGGACATCCATAAGACTCAAAGCGCTTCCGTCGCTTCCGGTTTCAATCAAGTCCGACAGGGAAACGTCTCCTGTGGTTTTGCGCTGTGCCCGAAAATACATCAGAATCTCATTTTGAATGCAGCGGCCTGCATAGGTGGCAAGCCGTGCGCCCTTGCTGCAGTCAAAGGTGGAAATGGCCTTGATCAGACCGATGGTACCAATGGAAATTAGATCATCCTGATCAGAGGAGGAAGCATAGTACTTTTTGAGAATGTGTGCCACCAGCCGAAGGTTGCGTTCTACCAGGATATTCCGGGCCTCCAGATCTCCTTCCGCACTTCGCTTGAGGTACATCTGCTCCTCTTGGGCAGACAAAGGCTTTGGGAAGGAGCCGGATGCTGTGGTCAGACGCAGAGAATACAGCAGCGTGTTGGCGGTCAAAAGCAGGGTTATCATAACGTCACCTCTGTCTATTCTATGAATCGCCTGCTTGTCTGCTGAACTGCAAATCTGGATGTGCGTATGGAATCCCAGCGTTTTTTTACTTGCACGGCCATGGGTTTCGCGGTATACTAGTGAAAGAATCCAACACGGGAGGCATGGATATGAAGGCTCTGGGACATTTTAAGACCATCACCCACCACAAGCTATTGGTTATGTATTATTGCTTTCGGGTCGGTCTGATTCGGCAGGGGCTCATGCATGACCTCTCCAAGTATTCCTGGACTGAATTTCGAATTGGCGCCAAGTATTATACGGGAACCCATAGTCCCAATGCCTCCGAACGGAACGAGCTCGGCTATTCTACGGCATGGCTGCATCATAAGGGACGGAACAAGCACCATCTGGAGTACTGGATGGATTATGGTGGAAAGAATATGCAGATGGTGGGGCAGCCCATGCCCACTCGGTATATGGTGGAGTTGTGCCTGGACCGGATGGCTGCCTGTCGCGTCTATCATGGCAAGGAATATACAGACAAGGATCCTTTGGCCTATCTGAACCGCAGTCGGGATTCCAACCTGATGCATCCCGTCACCAGACAGCAGATTGTAGCGCTGCTCACTATGCTGGCCGAAAAGGGGGAGAAGGAAACACTGCGGTATATCCGAAACGTAGTGCTGAAAAATCCTGTAAAGCTCTATCGAAATGTGCCGGCTTTACCGGTGGATCCACAGAAAAAGGATGGAACTTTCCTGTCCGACCAGTCACTGAAAGAACTGCTTCAAACATTGCCAACGCCCTTTTATCTCTATTCCCAAGCGGAGATCGAAAAGAATTGTAAAATGCTGCGGCAGGCGTTTTCCTGGAACCCAGGTTTTCGGCAGTTTTTCCCTGTCAAAGCGACTCCCACAGCTGCCATCTTAAAACTTCTGCGGGAAAGCGGCTGCGGCGTGGTTTGTTCCTCTCAGGCAGAGCTGACGCTTTGCTGCAAATGCGGATTTACGCCGGACGAGATTTTGTTTATGGCGAACTATCCCACAGACGGAGATCTTGCCGCGGCAGCAAATCTGGGATGCCGCATGATTCTGGATGGTCCGGGGTTGGTGGATCGGCTGGAGGCTATGGGGCCGTTGCCAAATACAGTTGGGCTTCGAATCAATCCTGGCGGTGTTTTTCGCTTTGGAAAAGGTGAAGTCCGACTGGATGAGGTCAAGTTCGGATTTACACCGGAGGCAGCGGAGCAATGCGCCAGGGTGTTAATGGAAAAGGGCGTTACTGCAGTGGGGCTCCACAGCTATCTCTCCGGCAATACCCTGGAGCCGGACTATTATCCGACATTGGCGAAACTGCTGCTGAAACTTGCCTTGAAACTGCACCAAAGCACAGGGATTTCCATTGCCTATATCGATCTTTCAGGAGGTCTGGGCATTCCATACAAGCCAGAAGATGTGGCACTGGATCTTTTGAAAATTGGGGCGGAAGTGCACAGTGCTGTGGAAGAAAGTACTGTCGGAACGCCCCTGGAAGGCATAGCGATCTATACGGAACTGGGGAGATGGCTGACTGGTCCTGCTGGCATTCTGGTGACCAGAGTCAATCACATTCGCCATGGATTCCGGGATATTGCCGGGGTGGACGCCTCTGCCTCCAACCTGATGCGGCCTATGATGTATGGCGCTTACCACCATATTTCCGTGGTTGGCACAGCTCCAGATGTACCAAGAACGCCCTGGGATGTGGTGGGAACGGTTTGCGAAAATACAGATAAATTTGCGGAAAGCCGGATGCTACCGGAACTAAACCAGGGGGATGCCCTGGTGATCCACGATGTGGGCGCGCACGGTCATTCCATGGGCTATCAGTACGGCGGACGGCTCCGCTGCGGCGAATATCTGCTTCGTCCGGATGGGGAGACGATGCTGATCCGAAGAGGGGAGACCACAGAGGACTATTTGTCTACCCAGATATTTTAACCACCCAGTCCAATGGCGAAGACGGAGATTCCCGCCAGAATCAAAATCAATGCCAGCACCAATACTGCAGCCTCCAGACAAAAGGGGAGCAGGGTGCAAAGAATTCTCCGAAGCTGAAGTTTTCTGAGATATGCCCGTCTGGAGCTGTCTTTTGCAGGCATGGGAACGGTTAATAGGTCGCTGATATAAAGAGTTTGGTTGGAATGGATACGCATTTTGATTTCCTCCTTTTCTGCAATCAGCATAACAAAGCAATAGTCCCATAAACCGGACTGCTGCTGATTCCCTTAGGGTAGTGTCTTTACATGATCGATGGGTTTCCCTTGGTTCGCTTTTCTCGAAAAAGTATCAAAACAAACAATAATTTCGGAAAAATCCCCCTTGCAAAAGTTAAAATAATTTGATATACTAACCATAACAGCGAGTAGCAAAACTGCGTAAATCCAGTTGTTGCGGCTCGCTGTTTTTATATTTGCTTGATACATTTTCTGTATTACAGCAGAGGGAGGTGAGTCTATGAAACGGATTGCGGCAGCATGCATCTGTCAAACGCTTCATTTCATGCTCAAGGATGACATTGGCCCAAAGCTGACGGAAGAACGGATTCGGGAAGAGGTTGAAGCCTACAAGGCGTCGCTGGAGCGAAAGCATACCCGGTATAAAATTTTGGAGGAACACACGGAACCTGACGGCTCCATGTTTCTGAAGATCATCAAACAGTATAATGAAAGTCCTGTCGGAACATACCTTGACTGACAGGCAAATGCGTGTGGCCGAAGGCGTAAATCCAGCTTTCGGTCACACGCATTTCTAGCAATAAGGGAGGTTGTTATTTTGGAAGAAAAATCAAATTCCTTTTTGGAAACGGAAAAAATTGAGACATTAATGGGGAAATATGCGGTGCCCTGCATGATTTCTCTGTTGGTGGCGGCGCTCTATAACATTGTCGATCAGATTTTTATCGCCAACGCATCGTATCTTGGTTCCTATGGCAATGCAGCCAATACGGTGGTGTTCCCGTTAACCGTGGTTGCACTGGCTATAGCGGTTATGATTGGAGACGGTTGCTGTGCCTTTGTCAGCATCTGCTTGGGGGCTAATCGACGGGATGAGGCAAACAAAAGCATTGGAAATGCGGTTGTGCTGTGTGTTCTGGCAAGTTTATTTCTTACAGCGATCTATCTGGTATTCCAAGCACAGATCCTGACGCTTTTCGGGGGACGCGTCAATGAGGAGACATTTTCTCATGCAAAGGAATACTTTTTCTGGATTACATTAGGGGTCCCGTTTTATATGTTTGGCCAATGTTTGAATCCGATTATTCGCTCAGATGGCAGTCCCAAATTTGCCATGGCGTCCACGCTGGCAGGATGTATCGCCAACATTATTTTAGATCCAGTGTTTATTTTTGTATTTCGATGGGGGATGATGGGTGCAGCAGTGGCAACTGTCACTGGCCAAATCATCACTGCAGTACTTGCCATCTGGTATCTCTTTCACATGAAAGCGGTCAAGCTGAGCAAAAGTAGTTTTTATTTGACTAGATCTGTCATCGGTCGGTTCCTTCCCCTGGGGATTTGCAGCTTTTTGTCGCAGATTTCCCTAGTTGCAGCCATGGCGGCCATTCAAAATATGGTGGTAAAATACGGGGCCCAGGACAAAGTGTTTGGCATGACAGAATATGCGCAGATCCCCATGGCTGTGCTGGGGATCGTTATGAAGTTTTTTCAGATTGTAATTTCCGTTGTGGTAGGTATTGCGGCAGGATGTATTCCTATATCGAGTTACAACATGGGAGCAGGCCGCAGGGACCGGGTAAGGCATTTGTTTACATGCCTTTTAATTGCGGAGGCTGCAGTGGGCGCAATAGCCCTGCTGGTGGTGGAGGGATTTCCACGACAACTGATAGCGCTGTTTGGCGCCGCCAACGAGAGTGAATACTATACCGCCTTTGCCATTAAGTCTTTCCGTATCTATCTTTGCATGATGATACTGGCCTGCGTCAATAAGGCTTGTTTTATTTTTCTGCAATCCCTTGGAAAAGCCCTAATGTCTACCATGCTCTCCGTAATGCGCGAGGTGGTTTTTGGAGTAGGCTTTGCAATTCTGCTTCCAGTCTGGTGGGGCCTGGATGGGGTATTGTATTCCATGCCGGTGTCCGATGTGCTGACATTTTTGATTTCTCTGACCATGATTTTACTGACCTATCGAGAGCTTTCTAAGCAGATGCCGACAGCGGCCGACAGAAGAACTTAAAATCTGTCTCTGTTTCCTGGTTGCGTAATTCTCAAATGTGTGCTATAATGCCCAAACAAGGACGGTGAGACTGGTGGCGGAGAAAAACGGCGTCAAAATTGTCGCCAAAAATTCCAAGGCTTTTCATGAATATGATATTATAGAACGGTTTGAAGCTGGCATCGAACTCTTCGGCACCGAAGTCAAATCCATTCGCAGCGGTAACATCAGCCTGAAAGAGGCCTGGTGCTCGGTAAAAAACGGAGAGATTTTTATTCGGCAGATGCATATTTCTCCCTACACACACGGCAGCTTTTCCAACCAGGATCCTCTGAGGCCCAAGCGTCTGTTGATGCACAAACGGGAGATCATGATGCTGATGGGCAAGACCCAGCAAGCTGGATTCGCACTGGTGCCGCTGTCTGTATACTTGAAAAACTCCCGGGTCAAGGTGGAAATTGCGTTGGCCAGGGGCAAGAAACTTCACGATAAACGTGCTTCTGAGGCAGAAAAGGATGCCAAGCGTCAGATGGACCGTGCTATGAAAGAGAGGAATCAATACTGATGTCGAATCCAATTGTCACCATTGAGATGGAAAATGGCGGGAAGATCGTTGCAGAACTTTACCCAGAGATCGCACCGGAAACAGTTAACAATTTTGTATCTTTGGCCAAGCAGGGCTTTTATGATGGACTGATTTTTCATCGTGTCATTCCCGGCTTTATGATCCAGGGCGGCGATCCTGCTGGTGATGGAACCGGTGGACCGGGCTATTGCATTAAGGGAGAGTTCCTGATGAACGGTGTGCAGAACACCCTGAGCCATAAGCGGGGCGTACTTTCCATGGCACGAGCCGGCCATCCCAATTCCGCCGGCAGCCAGTTCTTTATCATGCACGCCGACGCGAAGTATCTCAACAACCAGTATGCTGCCTTTGGCAAGGTGCTGGAGGGGATGGACGTGGTGGATCAAATTGCGCAAGTTGCGACAGACGCCAACGACCGTCCCAAAACGGAGATGAAGATGAAGTCCGTCACTGTGGATACTCTGGGCGAAGATTATCCTGAGCCCAACAAGCTGCCGGATCCTTTTGGCAGATACTAATTTAGTTGTCAGCCGCAGGCCAAATATGGCCTGCGCCTCCATGGGGCTGTAACGGGTTCGACGGGGGCAGTGAGGCTTGATCAGCGGGCAGAGGCGCCTGGCCTCTATAAAACGGGCAACTTTAAAATTAACTGACAACGATAACGTCGTTCTGGCTGCTGCTTAATTAGCGGCCCATCCATCCCGGAAGGACCACGAGCCGGGTCTGGGTGTGATTTGAGTGGTGACCGTGCGTACGCTAAGCTTTGCGCGTACCATGCATGATGAAGCTACCAAGCCGTGGAGCGTGACGGTTCGCGCCACGGTAAGGGAATGTAAATAATCGTCTGCGCCCGGAGAAGGTCCTGTCAAGTTGCTTTCGGACAGGGGTTCAATTCCCCTCAGCTCCACCATATTAAGGAACAATCTTTAATACAAAAACAGCCTTCCAAATCGGAGGGCTGTTTTTGTATCTATGCCCGGAAAGCCTGATATTATGGGTTTTCCGGGCTTTTTCTATTTTCGGGGACTCGGTGGAACAAGTCGCCATCAGCCCGCTTCCTATTGCGGCGATCACATAGTCCCATGGCGGCTCATTTTTGCACACCCTTGTCCGGCCCGTATATGCCAGAAACGAGGAAACGCTAAAAAGTGTTCGCTCCCGGATAACGCCCCTTCTTTCAAAGAGAACAATTTAGCGGGAACCTCTGTGGCTCCCGCTTTTGTTTTATTCCCGCTCGAAGGGCTCACCGCAATCCCCGCAGATTACATTGACCTCCCGCGTCGCCCGGATAATGGTGCCGCAGCATGGACAGACGTATTTGATACTGCGGTTAATGGATTTCTTGCTTCCGCCCTTGGTGGTGCCTTCCACTGGCAAGCGGCTGGCGTTGATCTT
>CBCTLT010000033.1:0-8679 GCA_965147785.1 uncultured Oscillospiraceae bacterium | reverse complement strand
ACCCGGCTCAAATCCCGGCGTACTACCGCCATCCGGGGCCACAAGCTCCTGAAGGATAAGCGCGACGAGCTGATGCGTCAGTTTCTGGACATTATCCGGCTCAACAAGGAGCTGCGGGCCAAGGTGGAGGCAAAGCTCATGGAGGCCCACAACGCCTTTGCCGTGGCGTCGGCCGTGATGAGCCCGGAAATGCTGGAGCAGGCGCTGCTGTACCCCAAGCAGTCGGTGTCCCTGGACATGAAGTTCAAAAACATCATGTCCGTCAATGTGCCCCAGTACACCTTCCACACCAAGAACGACGATCCGGCGGAGATCTTTCCCTACGGCTTTGCCCAGACCTCCGGCGAGCTGGACGACGCTCTGGAGGCCCTTTCCGAGGTCTTTCAGGATATGCTGGAGCTGGCACAGGTGGAAAAATCCATGCAGCTGCTGGCCCAGGAGATCGAAAAGACCCGTCGCCGGGTCAACGCCCTGGAATATGTGATGATTCCCGAATACGAGAAGAACATCAAATATATCTCCATGAAACTGGACGAAAACGAGCGTTCCAGCACAGCCCGGCTTATGAAGGTCAAGGACATGATGCTGGAGGAACAGGTACAAAAGGCGGAGGAAAAGCGACGCCAGCGTGAAGCGGAGCGTCGGGCCGCCCGGGAAGCCCAAGCAGATTGAGATTGGATGCCGCAGTACAAATGCTGCGGCATCTTTTTTACCCATCTGACAGAAATATTTCTTCCCCAACTTTTTTCCGGATCTTCACGGAGATTTGAAGGATTCTTTTCATTTTAAACAAGATTTTTCAGGTGGGGCGCGTTTCCCTGTGCAGGGCTACAAAAATCCCCCCAATCGTCCCCATCCCCTTGCAAATTACAGGTAAATACGATAAAATGAAGTCAGATTCATTGTGAAAGCGGGTGACGACCATGCTGTTGATTTCCTTGGACCGGAAGGGCAGCGGGCGTCGTATACCCATTGAGAACCGTTAACCGCCGCAGGAGTGCCTCGTCACGCCTGCGCTTTCATTTTGTCAGGAGGTTATGTCTTTGAAAAAGGTTGCAGTTATCATGGGCTCCGACAGCGATTTTCCCGTGGTGAAGGGCGCCCTGACCCAGCTGAAGAAATTCGGTGTGCCCTTTGAGGCCCGGGTCCTCTCTGCCCACCGTACCCCGGCCCAGGCGGAGGAATTCGCCAAAAACGCGGAGAAAAACGGCTTTGGCGTTATCATCGCCGCCGCTGGAAAAGCAGCCCATCTGGGCGGCGTGCTGGCAGCAATGACCACGCTGCCCGTCATCGGCCTTCCCATCAAATCCTCGTTCTGTGACGGCTTGGACAGTCTGCTGTCCATCGTGCAAATGCCCTCAGGGATTCCCGTGGCCACTGTCGGTGTAGGCGCTGCAGATAACGCCGGTATTCTGGCAGTCCAGATGCTGGCCCTGTCCGATGAAACCCTGGCGGAGAAGCTGAAGGCCTACAAGCAGTCCATGGCGGAAGCCGTGCTGGCAAAAGACGAAAATTTACAGCTGGAGGTAGCAAAACTATGAAACAACTGGAACAGCTCTATGAAGGCAAGGCCAAGAAGGTCTATGCCACCGACGACCCGAATCTTTGCATCGTTTCCTATAAAGACGACGCCACAGCCTTTAACGGTCAGAAGAAAGGCACCATTTTGGGCAAAGGCGCCATCAACAACCGTTTGACCAACTATTTCATGAAACTTCTGGAGGAAAAGGGTATCCCCACCCACTTCGTGGAGGAGCTCAATGACACCGACGCAGTGGTGAAGAAGGTGGAAATCGTTCCCCTGGAGGTCATCATCCGCAATATCTCCGCCGGCAGCTTTGCCGCTCGGTACGGCGTGGAAGAGGGCATCGTCTTTGACAAGCCCACCATCGAGTTCTCCTACAAGTGCGACGCCCTCAACGACCCTCTGATCAACGCCTACCATGCCGTGGCTCTGAAGCTGGCTACGCCTGAGGAAATCGAAACCATCAAGAAGATGGCCTTCGCCGTCAACGACGCTCTGAAGGAATTCTGGGCCTCTGTAGGCGTCACCCTGGTGGACTTCAAGCTGGAGTTTGGCCGTCTGCCCGACGGTACCATCATCCTGGCCGACGAGATCTCTCCCGATACTGCCCGGCTCTGGGATTCCAAAACCGGTGAAAAGCTGGATAAAGACCGGTTCCGTCGGGATCTGGGCGGCGTAGAGGACGCCTATCAGGAGGTTCTCCGCCGGGTTCTGGGCAAGTAACATGGACATGCTACAGGCAACAGCCTGCCCCAAATTTCGGCAGTATGGAGAAGAATGCGGCATTTTCGGCATTGCGCTGAAGGAGGGCAGCAACCTGTCCGCCGCCCACAGCGTCTATACGGCCCTTTATACCCTCCAGCACCGGGGACAGCAGTCCGCCGGCATCGCGTCTGTGGAGCAGGGTCGGTTCCATCTCCATAAGGGCCCCGGCCTGGTTCCCGACGTATTTAACGACAAGAATCTTCGGACCCTCACCGGTCCCGCCGCCATCGGCCATGTACGGTATTCTGCATCCGGGGACACCGCCACCGTTAACGCACAGCCCATTGTCATCACCCATGCCTCCGGCTCCATGGCGGTCTGCTACAACGGCAGACTGGTGAACTCAGCGGAACTGCGCCGGGAAACAGAGCTGCGGGGCGGTATCTTCCAGACCAGCAACTCCGCGGAGGTTATCTCCTACCTGCTGGTGCGGGAGCGGATGCGCACCAACACCATCGAGGACGCAGTCATCAATGCCATGCAGTATATGATCGGCGCTTACTCCGTCATTGTTCTGACCCAGGGCAAGCTGGTGGCCTTCCGGGACCCCAACGGCTTCCGACCCCTGTGCATCGGCGAAGTCAACGGCTCCATTATGTTCGCCTCGGAATCCTGTGCCTTTCCGGTGCTGGGCGGACATCTCATCCGGGAGGTGGACCCCGGCGAAGTGGTGGTGGCAGATCTGGGCACCGGCACCTTCCGGTCCGTTCCCAGCGGCATCAAAGCAAAGAGCAGTCTCTGCATGTTTGAATTTATCTATTTCGCCCGGTCCGACAGCGTGGTGGATGGGGCCCATGTGGACGAGGTCCGGCTGGAAGCAGGACGGTGTCTGGCCCGCCGGAATACGGTGGATGCGGACTGCGTCATCGGCGTACCGGACTCCGGCATTACCCCGGCCATGGGCTTTTCTCGGGAATCCGGCATCCCGCTGCAGACAGGCTTTGTCAAGAACCGTTATATCGGCCGTACCTTCATCCAGCCCTCGGAGGCAGAACGGGAAAAGGCCCTGAAGATCAAGCTCAATGCCCTGGCCTCCACGGTCCACGGCAAGCGGGTCATCGTGGTGGACGATTCCATCATCCGTGGCAACACCTGTCAGCGCACCGTGCAGCTGGTCCGAGAGGCCGGTGCCAAGGAGATCCACTATCGGGTGGCCTCTCCCCGGTTTGAATACCCCTGCTTCTTCGGCACGGATATTCCGGAAAGCCGGCACCTCATCGCCTATGGCAAAACCAACGAAGAAATTCGCCAACTTCTGGGCGTGGATTCTCTGGACTATCTGTCCCTAGAGGATCTGGCCTCCATTTCCCACAATCTGACCCGCGGCGTGTGCGACGCCTGTTTCACCGGCCGTTATAACGTCCCGGTCCCAATTCAAAATCAGGAGAGATCATGATGAGCATTAGCAAAAGTGACAGTTACGCCGCTGCCGGCGTAGACGTAACCGCCGGATACGAGGCGGTCAATCGGATCAAGCCGCTGGTGGAGAGCACCAATATCCCTGGCGTCATCGGCGGACTGGGCGGTTTTGGCGGCCTGTTTGCCCCCAATGTGTCCGGTATGAAGGAGCCCGTTCTGGTCTCCGGCACCGACGGCGTGGGTACCAAGCTGAAGGTGGCCTTCCTCATGGACAAGCACAACACCGTGGGCATCGACTGCGTGGCCATGTGCGTCAACGACATTGTCTGCGCCGGTGCCAGTCCCCTTTTCTTCCTGGACTATGTGGCCTGCGGCAAGAACGTTCCCGCCCGGATCGAGCAGATCGTCTCCGGCATTGCCGAGGGCTGCCGGCAGGCCGGCTGTGCCCTCATCGGCGGCGAGACCGCAGAAATGCCCGGTTTTTATCCCGAGGACGAATATGATCTGGCCGGCTTCGCCGTAGGCATGGTGGACAAGGAGAAGATTCTGGACGGCAGTGATATCATCCCTGGCGATGTTCTGATCGGCCTGGGTTCCAACGGCATCCATTCCAATGGCTACAGTCTGGTGCGGAAGGTGCTGGACATTGAGCATGCCGACCTCAAGTCTGTGGTACCGGAGCTCCACTGTTCTTTGGGAGAGGAGCTGCTGAAGCCCACCCGGATCTATGTACGGCCCGTGAAAAACCTGCTGGACTCCAAGCTGAAGGTGAAAGGCATCAGCCATATCACCGGCGGCGGTCTCTACGAGAACGTGCCCCGTATGCTGCCTGAGGGCGTCTGCGCCGAAATTCATACCTCCGCCATTCCCGTGCCTCCCATCTTCTCTCTGATTCAGGAGAAGGGCAATATTCCCGAGCGGGATATGTACAACACCTTCAACATGGGTGTGGGCCTGGTAATGGCCGTGGCCAAGGAGGACGCCGGCGCCGTCATGGAAGCCATGGTCCGCTGCGGCGAACGTCCCTACCTCATCGGCAAATGTGTTGCCGGAGAAAAGGGAGTCGAACTATGGTAAAAATTGCGGTACTGGTATCCGGCGGCGGCACCAATCTCCAGGCGCTGATCGACGCGCAGAACCGCGGTGAGATTCCCGGCGGTGAGATTACCGCAGTCATTGCCTCCAAGCCCGGAGTTTATGCGCTGGAGCGGGCCAAGGCGGCCGGAATCCCCAGCTATGTGGTGGCCCGGAAGGACTACCCTTCCGCTCAGGCTATGACGGTAGCGCTGGTAGAGCAGCTTCGTGCTCTGGACATTGGCCTTGTGGTGCTGGCCGGATTTATGACCATCATTACGGAGGAGATGGTCCGTGCCTATCCCAACGCCATTTTGAACATCCATCCGGCACTGATTCCCTCCTTCTGCGGCCAGGGCTATTACGGACTCCATGTCCACGAAAAGGCCCTGGAATACGGCGTCAAAGTCTCTGGCGCCACGGTGCATTTCGTCTCCGAGGAATGTGACGCCGGCCCCATCGTACTGCAAAAGGCCGTACCGGTGGAGGAGGGCGATACTCCGGAAATGCTCCAGAGACGGATCATGGAGCAGGCGGAGTGGGTGATTCTGTCCCAGGCTGTGGCCTTGTTCTGTCAGGGCAGACTGCAGGTAGAGGGCCGAAGGGTACATATTCTTCCCGCATAAATCGAAAAGTTTAAGGTCACTGGTTTCTCCAGTGGCCTTAATTTTCGTTTCCCTTCTATTTGCTGTTTTTTCCCTGGTTTTCTTGACAAAATCCCCGCCGGATGGTATTCTATTCGTGGCTGTACAACTGACGGAAGTGGAGTGACCACATGGAGTACAGTCTTTATGAGCCGACCGTCTGGGCAAATGTCCGGGGCGTGTTGGCTTTTTTCATTTCCCCGGCAGAACGATCCACGAAACAAAGGAGTATGCATATGAATATCATCGACATGAACGCCTATCTGCAAGGTCACGCCTATCCCGGCCGGGGCATTCTGCTGGGCCGCAGCGCGGACAATCAGAACGCTGTGATTGCCTACTTTATCATGGGCCGCAGCACCAACAGCCGGAACCGGATCTTTACCCCGGTACCGGAGGATCATGGCATCCGCACCGAGGCCTATGATCCGGCCAAAATGGAGGACCCCAGCCTCATCATCTACCATCCCGTTCGGATGGTGGCGGAAACCGGCGATACTGTGGTCACCAACGGCGACCAGACCGATACGGTTCGGGACGGCATTCTGGCGGGCAAGGCCTTTGCCCAGGCCCTGCGGCAGCGCTGCTTTGAGCCCGATCCCCCCAACTATACCCCTCGTATTTCCGGCCTGCTGCACAAGGATGGCAGCTATGCCCTGTCCATCCTCAAGAGCGCCGACGGAAATCCCAACTGCAACCACCGGTACTTCTTCGGCTACGACGCGCCTCTGGCCGGGGAAGGCCATTTGATCCACACCTATCAGGAAAACGCCGATCCCCTGCCCTCCTTTGAAGGCGAGCCCCGTCGTGTGGCTATCACCGCTCCCGACGCCGATATCCTGGCCAAAGAGCTGTGGGAGAGCCTCAACGAGGACAACAAGGTCTCCCTGTTTGTGCGTTATGTCAACCTCGAGACCGGTGATACTCAGGACCGCATCATCAACAAAAACGGAAACTGAACGGAGGAACCATTCATGAATGAACTTGCACTGAAATACGGCTGTAACCCCAACCAGAAGCCTTCCCGCATCTTTATGGAGGACGGCAGCGATCTGCCTGTCACCGTCTTAAACGGCCGTCCCGGCTACATCAACTTCATGGACGCCTTCAACAGCTATCAGCTGGTCAAGGAGCTCAAGGCCGCCACCGGCTTGCCCGCAGCAGCCTCCTTCAAGCATGTCTCCCCTGCCGGTGCCGCCGTGGGCCTGCCCCTTTCCGAGGTGGAAAAGCAGATCTACTTTGTGGAGCCGGATCAGGAACTGACCCCCATCGCCTGCGCCTATATCCGTGCCAGAGGCGCGGACCGTCTTTGCTCCTACGGCGACTGGGCTGCCCTCTCCGATGTCTGCGACGCCGCCACTGCCACCTATCTCAAGGCCGAGGTCTCCGATGGCATCATCGCCCCCGGCTACACCGACGAGGCTCTGGAGATTCTCAAGACCAAGAAAAAGGGCGGCTATAACGTGATCCAGATCGACGAGCCCTATGTGCCCCAGCCCCTGGAGCGCCGCCGGAGCTACGGCGTCACCTTTGAGCAGGGCCGCAACGATTTGAAAATCGACGAAAGCCAGCTTCAGAACATCGTCAGCGCCAACAAGGACCTTCCTGAAAGCGCCAAAATCGACCTGCTGACGGCGCTGATTACCCTGAAATACACCCAGTCCAATTCCGTCTGCTATGTGAAAAATGGCCAGACCATCGGCGTGGGCGCAGGACAGCAGTCCCGGATTCACTGTACCCGGCTGGCCGGCAGTAAGGCGGATAACTGGCTCCTGCGGCAGCATCCCAAGGTGCTGGGCCTGCAATTTGTGGATGGCATTCGCCGGCCCAACCGGGACAATGCCATCGACGTGTATATCTCCGACGAGTATGAGGACGTGCTGGCTGATGGCGTCTGGCAGGAGACCTTTAAAGTCAAGCCTGAGGTGCTGACTGCCGAGGAGAAAAAGGCCTGGATTGCCCAGCAGAGCGGCGTTTCCTGCGGCTCCGACGCTTTCTTCCCCTTTGGTGATAATGTGGAGCGGGCCAGAAAGTCCGGTGTCCAGTATATCGCAGAGCCCGGCGGTTCCATCCGGGATGACAACGTCATTGCCGCCTGTGACAAATACGGCATGGTTCTGTGCTTCACCGGCAACCGCCTGTTCCATCACTGATTTTTCGTTGGAAAGGAGCCGCCATGAACCGTTATCCATGGCTGGATGCGTATCTTTGCGCCAAACCCGGCGCGGAAAAGGACTATAAGCTGGAATGGGCCTGGTGGCGCTATCAGGTAGGCGGCAAGCTTTTTGCCGCCACCTGCCAGCCCGGCCCCCAGTATCGAGGCTACGACTGCCGGGAACTGCTGAATCTCAAATGCGATCCCGGTTTGTCAGAGCTGCTGCGGGCGGAATTTCCCGACATCATCCCCGGCTTCTATTCGGACAAGCGGCACTGGATCTCCGTGTTCCTGGACGGTGACGTGCCGGAGGACGTGGTCCGGGATCTCTGCGACCGATCTTACGATTTGGTGTTTCAGAAGCTGCCCAAGAAGCTGCAAAAATCGCTGACCGAGCAGGAACCGCCCTTGTAAGAAAAAAGGAGACGATAATGGCCGTTCGTTTTTATGAAACTGTTTCGGATGCACTTCTGCAATTCGCTGTCATTATTGCGATGCATCATGGGAAATTTGTGTTCTGCCAGCACAGAGACAGAACTACCTTGGAAATTCCAGGCGGCATTCAGCCGCTGCTGATGGAGGAAGCGGCCCGCCGGGGTTTTTTCAGGCTGAACGTTTCCCCATTTGCATCTCTTTGATAGGCCCTAGACATCGTAGTAAAAGGTATGTCGGACATGACTGAATTTTGTAAACTTCTGGACAGTTTTGTGCAGCAGAGCATCAACATCTTGGGTAATAACCTGACCGGCATTTATTTGCACGGTTCTGCCGTCATGGGATGCTTTCGCAGCAGCAAAAGCGATTTGGATTTGCTGATTGTTGTCAAAGAGGATATTTCCAAGGAAACCAAGCATCAGTACATGGATATGGTGGTATTACACAACAAACAGGCCCCTGCAAAGGGGCTGGAACTCAGCATCGTTCAAGAAAGGGCATGCAACCCCTTTGTATACCCCACTCCCTTTGTCCTTCATTTTTCCCCAGCACATCTAAATTGGTACAACCATGCACCGGAAGCGTATCTTGAAAATATGCAGGGAACAGACAAGGATTTGGCGGCCCATGTAACGATTCTTTTGCACAGAGGCAAAACGCTTTATGGAAAAGAAATTTCGACTGTGTTTGGCGATGTCCGCAGTGAGGACTATTTTGACAGC
>CBCTLT010000032.1:0-8721 GCA_965147785.1 uncultured Oscillospiraceae bacterium | reverse complement strand
GTCAAAGCCATAGATCCGGTGCACCACACCGGAGACCATATGCTCCCCAGTATGCTGCTGCATCAGATCAAACCGATGGGCCCAGTCGATTTCACCAGATACTTCCTGGCCAATTTCCAGGGGAGCTTCTGTATAGTGGAGCACCTGTCCGTCCTTTTCGTGGGTATCTGTCACCAGGATCTGGTTGAGCCGCCCTCTGTCACCTGGCTGACCGCCCCCTTCAGGATAAAAACAGCCATCTTTTCGCTGTCTGCAATCCACCCCCCGGGCGGTTAAGGTCGTGAGATAGGCATCCTGATCGTAAAGTTTTTCCGTTTCCATACAGACCTCCGTAGAAATCATTTTCATTGCGCGTCTGGGGCCTCTTTGCCCCGAATCTTTTAGTAGCCCTGCCCTCCGAAGCGATAACTCGTCACATTGGCCCGCTGGTCCTGGATTGGTCTCCCCGTTTGGACTGACGCTTCCTCCATCGGTTGTTCCGCACGCTGCCGCTGCCGGGCCAGAATATCAATAAACAGCCCCATGTCATAGCGACGGTCCAGCTGCTCCTGCAAAAGGCCCAGCAGGATCTTTACCGTTCCCCGGCTGTAAGCGCTGCTGTATCGGCCCTCTGCCCGGTGGAAAAAATGGGGCAAGGCAGTTTTTCCAGCCCGAATGGCGGCCACTACATCGTTGGGGCAACGCAGATAGAGGTAGAATCCTCGCCCTCCCGTCAGATACTCCTCCAGCGTGTAGAGCCGGTTCAGCTCCTGCTGATTCTCCACCTCCACCAGCACATACCGGTCGCAGGCCGTTCGGAACATCCGTTCTGCCTCGGTCATTCTGGCGCTGGGGTTTTTGCCGCTCCATTCCCGCAGCAGATCTACTGCTTTTTCCTCAGACATGGTTTTGATGATCATGGGTTCCACGCTCCTTTTCCGCGTTCTTTCAATGGGCTGCTATCTATTCTACGCAAAGCCTTCCAGCTTTGACGGTACCTTCTGCGGCAAGGACTGTACGCTTTCTTTTATTTTACGTTGTTCATAGCTGGATTGCAATGGGATTTCTCCGATTTTCCACAGATATTTTTGCAGGTTCATAATAAAGTGGAAAATTTTTCTTGACAAGGCCCCAGGGGCCCAGGTTAAATTGAACTCAGAACACTACGCCACGGACTAGCCAGAAAGGACTGCTGCATATGACCAGGAAAGAAATCTGTGAAGCTACAGGCCTGTCGGTAAAGACGCTGCGGCTCTATGAGGAAAAAGGCCTGATCGCACCAGCAAAAACCTATAGAAACGGACGGGAATATCGGGAGTACACGCCGGAGCTGCAACAGCAGCTTCAGCAGATCGCCATTTTGCGTCGTGCCCTGTTCACCATGGACGAGATCAAAACCATGCAGGAATCCCCGGACCAGATCCCCCATATTTTTGCCCACTACGCCCAGTGGCTAGAGCAGCAGGAACAGCAATTCCATCAGCTGCGTCAGGCCGCAAAAGGGATGGCTTTAACGGATCTGTGCAGTACCGCGCAATTAACCGACCAGCTATCCGCGTCCGCGTCCCGTATGCCCCTGCCAACCATGGATCTGAAACCAAACTTCAAGCGTCTTGACGCCACGGAAGAAAGCCCCCGTCATGTGGAACCTCAGACAGTGCTTGACGAAACAGTACCAGACGCCAGAACCTTTCGTCAGGTCAACCTGATACTGGACAAGGACCGGACCAACAACATACATCTTGCATTCGGTCAATACAATGATCTGCGGAAACCGCAAAAACAAGAATCCTCCGGTCCTGTCCAAAAAACCTACTATTTTCCCCGGTGGTATTGGCTTCTTTCCGGCTTTCTAACACTGCTGGTGTTGGTCAGTCTTGGACTTGCCGTCCACTATGCTACCCGGCTCTGGCCCAAGATCCTGTTTGTCGTCCTACTGCTACTGCGGATCGGCTTTTTCGTGGCACCCCGGTGGCTGGAGCATCGCCGGTGGCTTCGTGCGGCCCAGCAGTCGGACGCCGCACGGCAGGGCGGGCAAGAAGATCCCCATTCGCTGCAAAAACGACGGCAAAAGCGAAACATCATCCTCCTGACCAGTGTGGCAGGCAGCATCCTTCTGGCCGGCCTGGTTCTGGCAGTCTACACGCATCTTCCCTCCAAGCCGAATTTTCGGGTTGCATTTGCAGTCCCTGCCCACATTACAAGCGCAGACCTAAACAAGATGGAAAAGGCGTTGCGCGCTGTTTCGAGGGAGCTTTCAGATACCAATGGCTTTTATCTAGCTCTGGACGAGATTTGTGTCCAGCAGTATCCGTCTATCTCCAACTACGGCCCGGAAGAACTGGCTTATCTCATTACCCAGGGAGAGTACCCTCTAGCCTTCATCTCCGATCTGGAATGGGATTCCTTTAACATCTACAGCAGTTTTGATTTTGAACAGGCCTGCCGAACCCTGCCGGAGGATTTGGCCTCCCCGGAAAATCCCTATGGGGTAGATCTTAGCGGAACAGCTTTATTCCGGGCTATTGAACTGGAGGATCTCTCCGTCTATGGATGTATTTCACAAAGCGCTACCCAAGAGGAATATGATTTTGCTGTAGCCCTTCTCCGAACACTTGCGGCATCCTAAACCATCCGGTGGCATAGCTGCTCTTTTGTCAGCATTTATTGGAATATATTTCTTTTTTGCAAAATTTTTTCAAAATAATTTGAAAAACTATTGACATTCCCCTTAGGGAACATTCTATAATGGGAGTAGAAAGGGGGTATCCAGCGGTATGAAGATCAAGGATGTCAGCCAACGGACCGGACTGAGCAAAAAGACCATTCGCTTCTATGAGGCCCAGGGACTTTTATCCCCAGAAAAAAGCTGCCAGAACGGAAGAGAGTACCGCACCTATTCCGAGGAAAACATTCAGCAGCTTTTTGACATCGCCACTCTGCGCAGAGCTCGCTTTTCGGTGGATGAGATTCGGCGCATCCAGACCTGCCCGGAGGAGATCCCCTCCATTTTCACCGCCTATCGGGATCGCCTTCGGACGGAACAGAAGAATCTGAAAAACATTCTTTCCGTGGCGGATACCATCGACTCCGAAGCCCTGACCTCTGTCCAGGAACTGATTAACCGGATGGAAGATGTGTCTGTGGAATTCCCACTGCCCAAGGTAGACATCCATCCCCGGTTCCGCTATCTCGACGAGCTAGAGGAGGTATACAACATGAAAAAGAAGAAACAAGCCATGACAAAGGAAGAAAAGCTGCAGCACAAGATTGCTGCGCAAAATGCCGCCATGTATGCCGCTTTCAGTGCGCAAAACACACCATCCAACAGCATGGCCACCGGCGGCAAGGGCGGCGGATTTGATATCAGCAACGCCCAAAAAATTGCCGCCTACAATCTCTTGATGAACTCCAAGGATGACTGACTCTCTCTTTTCCAAATAAAGCAGCAGCCCAGGGCGCTTAAGCGCCCTGGGCTGCTTTTTCTCAGCAATAAAAATCTTTGATTTTCTTGGCTCGGCTGGGATGACGGAGTTTGCGAATGGCCTTGTTTTCGATCTGCCGGATACGCTCTCGGGTTACACCGAAAATCTGCCCCACTTCCTCCAGGGTATGGGTCCTGCCGTCAAACATGCCGAACCGCATCCGAAGCACATCCGCTTCTCGGTCCGTCAATGTCTGCAGGATTTCATCCAGCGCCTCTGCCAAAAGCGTTTTAGAGGTAGCATCCGCAGGCCCTGGTGTATTGTCGTCCTCTACGAAGGAACCGATGGTGGTATCCTCCTCATCGCCCACCGGGGTATCCAGAGACAGGGTATCGGCGGAGGTTCTGGTGGCTTCAATCACCTTTTCGATGGGAATATGCAGATCCTCGGAGATCTCCTCCATAGTGGGTTCCCGCCCCAGTTCCTGCACAAGCTTCCGGTTACAGCGGGTGACCTTGTTGATGACCTCCACCATATGTACCGGAACCCGAATGGTCCTGGCCTGGTCGGCAATGGCACGGGTAATGGCCTGCCGGATCCACCAGGTAGCATAGGTAGAAAACTTGTTGCCTTTGGTATAGTCGAATTTGTCCACGGCGCGGATCAGCCCCGTGTTTCCCTCCTGAATCAGATCCAGTATGTGCAGGCCCCGGCCAGAATACTTTTTCGCAATGGAGACCACCAGCCGGAGATTTGCCTCCGTAAGCTTGTCCTTGGCATATTTGTCTCCCTGGGCCACCCGGGCCGCCAGATCCTGCTCCTCTTCCGGTGTCAGCAGACGAATCTGTCCAATCTCCTTGAGATACATCCGAACCGGATCATCCAGGTTGTACTCGGCCGCCAGTTCCACCGGATCCACCAATTCCTCTTCTTCAATGACGGAATCATCCGCCGGCTCCAGTTCCAGCTCGGCTCCGACGATCTGGATCCCAAGGCTTTCAATGGTGTCATAGATATGCTCGATCTGTTCTGCGTCAATATCCAGTTTTTCCAGAACACTTAGGATGTCAGAGGACTGCAACACGCCAGCCTTCTGTCCCTTTGCAAGAAGAGACAAAACAGGCGCCTTTGCTTCCTCGCTCAGTTTTGCTGTGGCATTATTCGCGCTTGCCATATTGCACTTCCTTTGATATAAGAGAAGTCCTTCTTAATCAGCCAAAATATTGAAATCGTCGAACACGGCGCAGTATGCTGATTTTAAGTTAGGCAACTGCTATAGTACCACATTTTCAAACTAAGTGCAAGTTCTTTTTTTATTTTTTTCTAAATACTTGATTTCCTGCGGATTCCTGTTATTCTGATAGGAAAGCACGGCTTCTTCTGCCGTGCAGATCAATACGAGGTGATAGACATGATTGTCGCAGTTGTCGGCATGGGCCTCATCGGAGGCAGCCTCTGCCGTGCGATTAAGCAATACACGCCCCACACTGTTTTGGGTCACACTAGAAACCAAAAAACCGTGGCCTTCGCCAGGTCCGTAGGGGCCATCGACGACGCCCTAACCGATCTCTCCCAGCCGGATCTGGTTTTTGTAGCCCTACCTCCGGAGGCAACCATTGATTATCTCACCGCCCATGTGGGAGAATTTAAGCAGGGAGCCATCGTCGCAGACATCTGCGGCGTGAAGCAGCCCATTATAGACGCCGTTGACGTCCTTTACCACGAGCACGGCGTCCGTTATGTTGGCACCCACCCCATGGCCGGAAAGGAAGTGGCTGGCTTCGCCAATTCCGATGTGGATCTCTATAAAAACGCCAGCTATATTATCACACCCACACCGCTGACTGATGGGGATGCGGTGGAAACACTGCGCACGTTGGCCTCCGCCATTGGCTTTACCCGCATTGAAATTACCGATCCTCAGCGTCACGACACCATCATTTCCTATACTTCTCAGCTAGCCCATGTGGTATCCTCCGCTTACATTAAAAGTCCCACCGCTGCGCTGACGCTAGGCTTTACCGCCGGCAGCTTTCAGGATATGACCCGTGTTGCCAAGCTGGACCCGGATATGTGGACCAGCCTCTTTGCCCTGAATCACGGCCCCCTGCTTCGGGAACTGGATACCCTGATCGAAAACCTTTCCGTTTTCCGCAAAGCCCTAGGAGACGGCGATCTTACAACAGTACGCGCCCTTCTCCAGCAAGGTCGTGAACTAAGGGAAGATGTCCTTTTGCGGCAACATCAACAGCATACCGGCAGCGAATGAGGTTGCATTCCATTTTCGAACTACCAAATTTTACTTTTTCGTGATTCTCCCCAGAGCAAAACAGCACATTTTGTATAGTTTGACGAGAGGCAATTTGTTCTCTACGAATTGTTTTGTCAGTTTGTGCGAACTTATTGACAAGAGTTGTTTCATTGTGTATAGTAATGCCGTTGGTATATTGCCAAGATATTAAGGAAATGAGGTAACCCGTATGAAGAAAATCCTGTCGCTTCTTCTGGTTCTCACCATGGTGCTGGCTCTGTTCAGCGCCTGTGGCACCGAGTCCTCTTCCACCGAGTCCGCAGCCTCTGCGGCTTCCGAGGAGACCACTGCACCAGAAACAAGCACCGAACCCGAAGCTGCTGCACCGGAAACTCCCGATTCTGCCGCAGAACCCACTTCTGCTGAGGAATCCGGAACGGTTGCGGAAACCGTCGGCGATCCTTTCGCCGCTATGGCAGAAGAGTACATCTCCTACCCCCTGGAGGGAGACAACACCATTTCCATGTGGTACTACATTCCTCCCTATCAGGACTTCATGGATTCCAACAACAGCTTTAACGCTCTGGCCACCGCAGAAGAGGCCACTGGCGTCAAACTGGAATTCACCGAGGTCAGCTCCCAATCCGCCAAAGAACTGTTCAGCGTGATGGTGGCCGGCGGCGACTATCCCGACTTGCTTCCTGCCATGGAGTATTACACCGGCGGTCTGTCCAAGGCCTACGAGGACGGCATCATTTTGGACATCAATGATTACATGGAAGACAACATGCCCAACTATCTGGCAGTTCGTGACTGCTTGGATGAGTCCACCGTAAAGGCTACTCTGACCGATGGCATGACCCTGGCCTTCTATCAGATTAAGGACGGCACCTATTCCGGCAACGGTTTTGTGTCCCGGGGCGACTGGATCGCCGAGCAGGGCATCACCTTCTCCGGCGACGTGATCTCCCTGGATGAGTTCACCGAGTATCTGCGCACCATCTACAGCGCCTACAACTGCTCTAATACCATTTATATGTATGACGGCACCGTGGGCCTGGAAGCTGCCTTTGATACGGAAATTCCCGTGCTCAACGGCGACGGCTTTATGACCATGGTCACCTCCGCCATCTTCCGCAAGGGCGACGAGGTTATGTCCGGCTGGACCACCGACGGCTACCGGGAGTACCTGGAGTGGGTTCTGCAGATGTTTGACGAGGGCATCATGGCTCGGGATTTCCTGTCCCTGGACACCGACCGTATGGTGACCAACACCATGCAGGCCAGCGGTGCCATCGGCGTATGGCAGTCCAATGCTGATAAGATCGAGGAGATCGTAGATACCTACGGCGCCGATTACCCCGAGCTGACCGTGCAGGCTCTGCCTCGCGTGGCTCAGGATCCCTCCGCTCAGTATGTATGGAACGACGAAGTAGCCCTGGTGTCCTCCATGGCTGGCTTCTCCCTGTCCGCCAACTGTGATAACCCCGAGCTGGTCTGCCAGTGGGAGAACTACTTCTGGACCACCGACGGCTACTACCTGGGCAACTACGGCACCGAGGGCGAGAGCTATCACATGGACGGCGACACTCCTGTCTTTGATTGGGATCAGCCCGTTACTGTTACCGGCAGAAACGCCCCCAACGCTGAGATGGCTCAGCAGCTGTTCACCATGCTGCGCTTTGCCAGCTTCTATGTGGACAACGACATGCTGCTGCCCACCTTCCCCCAGACCGGCCTTGATGCCGTAGAACTGTGGACCATCGACGGCTCCACCGATGATCGGTACTATCCCTCCGCTGTGAAGAACACTCTGACTTCCGACGAGACCTTGGAGATTGCCGATTATGAGTCCGACTTCCTGACTTACGCTGCTGAGCAGTGCCTGAAGTTCCTGGACGGCTCTCTGGAGCTCAACGACGAGAACTGGGATACCTATGTTGCTACCTGTGAGAGCATGGGTCTGCCCGAGATCATCGCCGTTTATCAGAACGCCTACGACGAGTACTACGCCGACGAGCGTTAATTTCTAAAGAATTGTGTGGGCCCGTTCCATTTGGAACGGGCCCCTTTTTGTCTGCCGGAGTTTTATCTGGCAAGCTCTCGGATTTTGTCTTCAACCCGGCGGATTTCTCCGGCCACAGCACCCCGTCGTCGGAGCCACGCACAAATCTTCTGATACTCCAGCCTCGCTTCCTCAGTATTCCCCAATTGCTCATACGCATACGCTTTTCCATACCGGGCATCTCCAAAATCTTCGTCTACCTGAAGCGCCCTGTCCCAATAGCAAATTGCTTCCTCGAATCGGCCAAATCCATTTTCTCCGCCTAGAAGCTCTCCGATTGTGGTAAGTACATAGGGATTCTCCGGTGCCATCTGTTCTGCCTGTTCTATATAGTCAAGGGCCTCTTCTGCTCTGTCCGCATAATAGAGAGTCCACAGTAAGGACAGCAGGATTTGAAGATTCTCTGGGTTCTCCTTCTGCTGCTGTTTCTGCATGGCCACTGCTTCCTCACAGGACCCAAAATCGCAAAGCATTCGTGAAAGCTGTACCCCTGCTTTAAGCCCTTCTTCCGATCCGCTTTGTTTTGCTTCCGCAATCACTTTTTCATAATATTTGCGCGCGATTTGGAGCTCTTTCCTGCCATGAAGCTCATGAAGCCACGCATATCCAAAGTAGTCCCGCTGCAATGGCTCACCTCGTAAAAGCACCTCCTGATAGGCTGCGACAGCTTTTTGAAAATCTATTTCTTCTCTGCTGTTTTCATAGATTTCCATCAGCCGCTCCCGGTAACTAGGGTAGCATGTTTGTTCCCTGTACTGTCCTGCTCCCAGCAATTCATCTGTTGTCACCCGAAAACAGTCCGCGATTTCTCCTAAAAGCAAAATATCTGGCGCTGTAATATCTTTTTCCCACTTCGACACCGTCTGCGGGGAGATTTTGAGCTGCCGGGCAAGCCTTTCCTGGGTCATATGGTTTTCCAAACGCAGTGTCCGGATCCTCTCTCCAATAGTCATGGACGATCCCTCCTCATTTGAATCTTGCGGCCGCAGTTTTATTGTAAC
>CBCTLT010000031.1:0-8763 GCA_965147785.1 uncultured Oscillospiraceae bacterium | reverse complement strand
TCCTCATCCCCAAAGCCGGGGTCAATGGAAAGATAGTCAGCGGTGTCATATTTGTGATTGCTGGAGGCGGTGAAAATGGGGTTGAGATAAAGAACCCCAATGCCCAGGGCCTTCAGATACAGCAGCTTTTCCCGAATCCCTTCCAGGGTACCGCCGAAAAAGGGCCAACGGGTGACCCGGCCCTCGGCGTCCTTGCAGTAAAAAGGGGTGTCGTCCCAGTCCTGGACCACCAGCCGGCGGGTACCCTTCCAGCCTGCCGGATGGGCGGCGTTATGTTGCCGCTGAACCCAATCCTGTCCCCGGTGAAATCGGTCGGGAAAAATTTGATAGGCCACGGAGCTGCCATACCAGTCCGGCAGTTCCATGGGGCGATAGACCGTGATCTGCCAGGAATCCGGAGGTGTCTGGCTCATCTTGCCGTTACCGCCTTGAAGCTCTGGTGATTTCCCATAATATAGGGTGCCGTCGGGCGTCTTAGCTACAAAATAGTACCACAACAGACCGGGCTCCTGCGGCAGCGTAAATGTAGCGCTTTGCCGACCGGTTTCGTCAGGGCGCATGGGCAAAAGCGTTTCGCCATCCTGCCACAGACGCAGAAAAATATGGCTCCCCTCAGGTAGGCGGGCGTCGATGGAAAGGGTTACGGTGGAACCCACGGGGGCCGCGCCAAAGGGGGAACGGTAGGCGGATTGTCGGGAGTTGTGATACAGATACATGAGAAACCTCCGGGTTTTTTATGACGCGCCCAAAGAGGCGTCGTGATGTGGCGACAGCTGGAAAAAACAGGGGTAGTATATAAAACCGGCATGGCCCCTCGGCAGTTTCGCCGAGGGGCTGCTGGAAAAGCAACTTATTTTGTGATCTTGCGGTAAATTGCCATATACTGTTTTGCGCTGGCCTTCCAGCCAAAATCCTGTGCCATGGCCTGCTTTTGTAGTGCGGTCCAGGCCGGTTTATCCTCTCGGTAGAGGGCTGCGGCAGAGAGAATGCATTGCTCCAGCTCCTGGGGATTGGGGTTGCGGAAGCCGAAGCCGTTGCCAATGCCGGTGAATTTGTTGTAGGGAATTACGCTGTCCCGGAGACCGCCGGTCTCCCGGACCACAGGCAGGGTGCCGTAGGCCATGGCGATCATCTGATTGAGTCCACAGGGCTCAAACAGAGACGGCATCAAGAGCATATCCGCGCCCGCGTACATCCGCTGGGACAGGGCCTCGTCAAAAGTGAACCGGACGGCCATTTTATCGGGTGCCATAGATGCGGCGCCCCCCAGCATATGCTCATAGTGGGCCTCGCCGGTCCCCAGAATGGCCAGCTGAATGTCCTGACTGAGGAGCTGGCCCAGACAACCAGCCAGCAAATCCAGACCCTTCTGGTCTGTGAGCCGGGAGATCAGAACCGCCAGGGGCACATCGGACCGCACAGGCAGACCCAGTTCCTCCTGCAGTGCCGCCTTGCAGGCTGCTTTGCCGGACAGATCCTCGGCGGAGAAGGGGAAGGGGGCGGTTTGGGGGGTATATTTCCCGGTGTCAATGCCGTTGAGAATGCCCTGAAGCCGATCTTTCCGCTGGTTTAGTACATGGTCTAGACCTTCACCATAATCCCAAGTGCAGATTTCCTCTGCGTAGGACGGACTGACGGTGGTGATGTAGTCGGAATAGTACAGCGCACTCTGCATAAAGTTGATGGCGTCATGGCCCCACTGGAGCTGATCGGCAGCATTTTTAGCAGTCATGGAGAGCCACCAGATCCTCGAGGAAGTACTTCCAGCAGATGCCTTGGAATTTCAGATTGTGGATGGTGAACACAGTGCGGATGCTGCGATAGGCATCCAGCCCCTGATATTGCTCCCGGAGAAATACAGGAATCAGAGAGGTATGCCAGTCGTTGGCATGAATGACATCCGGGAAAAAGTCGGGCAGGTATTGCAGGCATTCCAGCACTGCTTTGGAAAAGTATGCCACCCGTTCGCAGTCATCGCCGTAGCCATAGATGTTGTCCCGATAGAAGTAGAATTCGTTGTCTACAAAATAGTATTGGATCTTGCCCAGCTTCAGGGTCAGGATCCCGCAGTACTGATTCCGCCAGCCCAGGGGTACGGTGAAGGTGGTGACCAGTTCCATCTTGTCCTGGTATTCCTGAGGAATCTGCCGGAATTTCGGCAGGATCACCCGAATGTCGCAATACCGGCTCTTGAGAGCACTGGGCAGGCTCCCGGCCACGTCTCCCAGACCGCCGGTTTTGACAAAGGGCGCAGCCTCGAAGGCGGCAAACAGCACGTTCAATTTCTTTGTTGCCATGATAGAAGACTCCTTTGTATAATGCAGTGCAGGACGCTCAGAGCGTCTGCTGCTTGCCGATGACGAAGGGATTGGTCTCGCTGCCCGAGAGCTTGACGTCCGGGCTGATGGTCACATATTTGTCGCAGATCAGATTTTCCACCACTGCGCCGGGACTGATGGTGCAATGCTGCATGAGAATGCAGTTGCGCACAATGGCCCCCTTGCCAATCTCCACGTTTCGGAACAGAATGCTGTTTTCCACGGTCCCTTCCAGGATGCAGCTGGCAGCTACAATGGAATTTTGAACTTTGGCGCCGGGCAGATATTTAGCCGGCGGAGAATCCTGGGTCTTGGTGTAGATGGGGCGATCCTCCTGGAACAGTTCCGCCTGCACCTCAGGCCGCAGCAGATCCAAACTGACCCGCATATAATCCTTGGAGTGGTCCACGGCGTGTTCGTATCCGGTGTAGCGCCAGGTATCCACCTGGATCTGCCCCAGGTTGGTGGCCAGAATATCCATGATGTCGATGTAGCCCAGATTCTGATAACACTCAATGAAGTCCAGGACCAGCTTCCGCTGGATCAGCATACAATCCAGGAAGCAGTTGGCCTCGCCCACGGCGGAATCCGCGATGCCGGAGACTTGGCCCGAGGGACTGATGGTGAGGAACAGGCCCTTGGAGGTCTCCCCATGGTGGACTGTCTTATAGATCAGGGTGACGGCAGCGCCAGATTTGGCGTGCTGCTGCATCACAGGGCGGAAGTCCATATTGTAGACCCGGTTGGCAGCGCAGATCAGCACGGTTTCTTCGTCGGCCCGCAGGAAAAACTGACGGTTCAAAATGATGTCCCGCAAGCTGAACCGGGCGTGCATATCCTTCAGACCATGGACTGCGCCGGGGAGCATAAACATACCGCCCTGTTTTTTGTTCAGGCCCCATTCCCGCCCCATGTTCAGATGGTCTGCCAGAGAACGGTAGTTGCTGGGGGTGATAACGCCAACGGTATCGATGCCGGAGTTCACCATGGAGGACAGAGAAAAATCTATAAGACGATACCGGCCCCCAAAGGGAACGGAAGCCACAGGACGATCCTCGATGAGCTTGCCATATTTTTCGCCGGTGTAGTTGGTGGAAAGCAGTCCAATCACATTACCCATGACAATACCTCCTTAGCTGTTTTGCATATCGTCGCCCAGCAGTGAGATGGGGGCGGACTCGTCGTCCTTGCCGAAGGTGGTGCCAGCCAGAATGGTGGCCCGTTCTGCCACGATGGCCCGATAGACTTTGGCCCCGGGCTCTACCACCGCACCGGGGAGCAATATGGAGTCCTTGACCAAAGCATCCTCGCCGACCACGACATTGGAGCCTAAAACACTGTGCTCCACGGTGCCGTAGATTTTGCAGCCGTTGCTGACGATGCTTCGTTCCACGCTTCCCGTGGGACCAACGAAATGGGGCGGAAAAATATTGGAGTTGGAGAAGATGCGGGTCTTCCCATAGAGATCCAGAGCGGGTTCTGCCTCTAAGAGCTCCATATTGGCGGAATAATAGCTGTCAATGGTGCCCACGTCCTTCCAGTAACCGGAGAACTGGTAGACGAACAGCCGCTTTTCCGTAGCAAGCATGGTTGGGATAATGTTTTTGCCGAAATCATGGGCGGAGGCTTTGTCCTCATGATCCTCCATAAGAGCCTGCCGCAGTACCGGCCAGGTGAAGATGTAAATGCCCATAGAAGCCAGATTGCTGGCGGGCTTGGGGGGCTTTTCCACAAATTTGGTAATACGGCCTGCATCATCGGCTTCCATAATGCCAAAACGGCTGGCTTCCTCCCAGGGGACCGTCATGACCGATACGGTGAGATCCGCCTGATTCTGTTTATGTTCTGCCAGCATTTTGCTGTAGTCCATCATATAGAGATGGTCGCCGGAGAGGATCAGCACATAGTCGGGGTTGTAGGTGTCGATAAAGTCGATGTTGTGGTAGATGGCGTCGGCAGTGCCGAGATACCAGGAGCCGCCGGTCTCGGTTTCATAAGGGGGCAGCACATGAACGCCGCCGTGATTGCAGTCCAGATCCCAGGCTTCGCCGTTGCCTAGATAGGCGTTGAGGATCATTGGCTTATACTGGGTCAGAACGCCTACGGTGTCGATGCCGGAGGAAACGCAGTTGCTGAGGCTAAAATCAATGATCCGGTACTTGCCACCGAAGGAGACTGCAGGCTTTGCGTTTTTCTTGGTCAATGCCCGCAGCCGGCTGCCTTGGCCTCCGGCCAAAAGCATGGCAATACACTCTTTTTTACGCATAGGAACCCTCCTTTTCTGATGTGAGAAATTGCTAAGGGCAACGGGGGGAAATTTCCCCCGTGCCTCGAAATTCCGTTATTTCAGTTTATCACAGGGGGCGTGCCAGATTTCGTCGCAATACTGACGAATGGTGCGGTCAGAGGTGAATTCTCCGGCCATGGCGATGTTGGTCAGGCTCATCTTGCCCCAGCGAATGGGATCCTGATAAATATCCGATAGACTGGTAAAGGCCTTCAGATAGGCGTCAAAATCCTTGAGTACGAAGTATTCATCGTTGGCCTTCAGCAGTGCATCGTGGATGCCATAGAAGTTTTTGCCCATGGGCAGGAAGGTGCCGTCTATCAGTTGGTTGCAGATTCGCACCAATCTTGGGTCGGACTGACAGGCGTCATAGGCGATATAGCCTCCGTGGAGGTAGTAATTCATCACCTCTTCTGCGGTGAGACCAAAGATGCAGATGTTTTCATCGCCCACCTGATTCCGGATTTCCACATTGGCGCCGTCCAGGGTTCCCAAGGTGATGGCACCGTTAAACATAAATTTCATGTTGCCGGTTCCACTGGCCTCCTTGCCGGCGGTGGAGATCTGCTCGGAAATATCGGCGGCTGGATAAATCAGCTGGGCCGAGGAGACGTTGAAGTTCTCCAGGAAAATGACCCGCAGCTTCTTGCTGACCTGGGGATCGGCATTTACCAGGTCGGCGATGGAGCAGATATATTTGACCACTTCCTTGGCAAAGGCGTAGCCTGCGGCGGCCTTGCCTGCAAAGATGAAGGTGTGGGGTTTGATGTCGGCGTCAGGATTTTCCTTCAGAACATTGTATAGATGTATGATCTTGAAGGCTGCCAAAAGCTGCCGCTTATAGGCGTGGATCCGTTTGACCTGGATGTCGAAGATGGAATCCGGGTCCACGGCGATGCCCATGGTTTTGGCAATATAGTTGCCAAGCCGGACCTTGTTCTGCCGCTTGATTTGGCGAAGCGCTGTCAAGAAGGCAGCATCCTCCCGATAGGGCAGGAGCTTTTGCAGTTCCAGGGCGTTGCCCATCCAGTCGGGACCGATGGTGTTGGTGATGAGGCTCCGAAGTCCCGGATTGGCTTCCGCCAGGAACCGGCGGTGGGTAACGCCATTGGTCTTGTTGTTGAATTTCTCTGGTGTCAGGGTATAGAAATCCCGTAGCACAGAAGTTTTCAGAATCTCCGTATGCAGTGCAGCAACACCATTGACGCTGTAAGCGCCGATGATGGAGAGGTTGGCCATGCGCACCTGCCCATCCCAGAGAATGGCGGTGTTCCGCAGTCGCTCCTGCCAGTCCGGCTGGCTTCGATCAAAGGCGGCACAGTACCGGCGGTCGATCTCCTCGATGATCTGATAGATCCGGGGCAGTAAAGAACGCATCAGGTCGATGGACCATTTTTCCAGTGCCTCCGGCATAATGGTGTGGTTGGTATAGGAGATGGTCTTGCAGGTAATCTCCCAAGCCTCCTCCCAGCTGAGAGCTTCTTCGTCGATGAGCAGTCGCATCAGCTCGGGAACACACAGGGCGGGATGGGTGTCGTTGGTGTGGATCCCGATCTTTTCCGGGAAAATGGCCCAATCAGGACCGTAGTTCTTTTTAAAGTTCTTGACGATGTCCGCCACACCGGCGGCAACAAAGAAGTATTCCTGCTTGAGCCGCAGGGCACGGCCCGCCTCGGTGCTATCGTCGGGATAGAGAATGCAGGTGATGGCCTCAATCTCGTTCCGTTCCCGCATGGCCCCGGAATAATCGCCGTGGTTAAAGGCGGCCAGATCCAGCTTTTCCACCACCGGTTCTGCGCTCCAGAGTCGGAGGACGTTGACGGTTTTTCCGCCGTAGCCCACGATGGGTACATCATAGGGCACCGCCAGAATGGTTTGAGCGTCCTTGGTCACATAGCGCTCCTGACCGTCCTCGTCCGCAATCCGATCCACATATCCGCCAAACTGGACGGCAATGGCCTCGTCGGGCTTCTTGGTTTCCCAGGGGTAGCCATTTTCCAGCCAGCTGTCAGGCTCCTCCGTCTGGTAGCCATTGACGATCCGCTGCCGGAACAATCCGAACCGATAGCGGATCCCCATGCCCACGCCGGGGACGCCCAAATAGGCCATGGAATCCAAGAAACAGGCTGCCAGACGGCCCAAGCCGCCGTTGCCCAGACCGGGATCCTTTTCGCACTGGCACAGTTCGTCTAGGTCGATGCCGAAGTCCTTCAGTCCGTCCTGCACCAAATCGTCAATCTGCAGATTGATGAGATAGTTTTTCAGCAGGCGGCCAATGAGAAACTCCATGGAGAAGTAATGGATCTTTTTCTGCTGGAGGCGGATATGCCGCTGAGAGGTCTGGGTGCGGACCTTGCTGGTGTTGCTGGAGATGAGGTAGACAAGAAGCTCGTACCGCTCAAAGGTGGAGCATTCTGAAATGGGTTTGGCAAAGGTCTCCAGTGCTTTGGCCTCATAGGCAACCTTAAAATCTTCTTTTCCTGCGAACAAATGGAATCGCTCCCTTATTTTTTATTGGTGGCAAGCCGCTGTAAAATCAGCCCGCCAATGGGTGGAACCTCCACCGCAACGGAATATTTTTCCCCATGACAGGGGATGGGCTCTGCCTGGATCGGCTCAGGGTTGCCCTTGCCGCTGCCGCCAAAGGCGGTCCGGTCCGAGCAGAAGATCTCCTGATATTGCCCAGGATAGGGGACACCGATGCGGAAGCCGGAATAGACAGCCGGCTGGAAATTCAAAAGTACCGTGACGGCCTGGGTCTTCCGTTTGCCGGTGCGGCGATAGAGCAGAATGCTTTGGGCTGCGTCGTTGGCGTCCAGCCAGTGGAAGCCCTCCCAAGTCTGATCGTCTTGCCAGAGGGCAGGGGTGTTTTTGTAGAGATGATTCAGCGCGGCGGTATAGCCCTGATGCATTTTATGGGATGGATAGTCCAAAAGGAACCATTCCAGGGATTCATATTCCCGCCATTCAATGAAAGGCCCATATTCGGTTGACATAAAACTGAGCTTTCCGCCGGGATGCGTAATTTGGTACAGTGCCAGCAGCCGCAGGCCTGCGAACTGCCGCCAGTAGTCGCCTGGCATCCGGCCCATGAGACTTTTCTTCCCGTGGACCACCTCGTCGTGGCTCAGCGGAAGAATGAACCGCTCGGAGAAATTGTAGGCCATGGAAAACGTCAGCTTGTTATGACAGCCGGGGCGATAGGGGAAGTCGGTTTTGCAGTATTCCAGCGTATCGTTCATCCAGCCCATGTCCCACTTATAATCAAATCCCAGTCCGCCGGAATCGGTGGAGCCGGTGACGTGGGGCCAGGCGGAACTCTCCTCCGCGATGGTAATGGCCCCCGGGGCATAGCTGTGCACCACGTTGTTCAGGTGTCGCAGAAAATCAATGGCCGGAAGATTTTCCTCGCCGCCATATTGATTCAGCTGCTTTTCCGCCCAATCCGGCAGCCCGAAATTCAGATAGAGCATACTGGTGACGCCGTCCACCCGCAGGCCATCGGCGTGGTACACCAGCAGCCAGTACAGGGCGGAGGAGAGCAAAAAACCGGAGACCTCGCTGCGGGCCAAGTCAAATTTGTAGGTGCCCCATTCTGGGTGATCCGCGGCTTCATAGAGCATCTGGCCGTTGAACCGGCCAAGCCCCTGAGCGTCCCGGCAGAAATGCCCCGGGACCCAGTCCAGAATGACGCCCAATCCGTTTTGGTGGGCCTTGTCCACAAAGTACATAAAATCCTTGGGATCGCCATAGCGGCTGGTGGGGGCGAAAAATCCCGTGACCTGATAACCCCAGGAGCCGTCAAAGGGAAATTCCATTACGGGCATTAGCTCCAGATGGGTATAGCCCATGTCACGGGCATAAGGGATCAGCTGATCTGCCAGCTCCCGATAGGTGAGGAAAGGATAGTCCGGGTCGGCGGGAGCCTCCTGCTGTTTCCAGGAACCCAGATGAACCTCGTAGATATTCATGGGACCAGCACTTTTTTTTGCCTTTTGGGCAGCGCGCCAACGACCGTCGCCCCATTTATAACCGTCCAAAAACGCAATTTTAGAGGCGGTTCCGGGGCGGACTTGGGCGGAAAAGGCAAAGGGATCGGCCTTGTCGATCTGCTCGCCGCTGTGGGTGATAATACGGTATTTATAGAGTTGTCCCTCC
>CBCTLT010000030.1:0-8869 GCA_965147785.1 uncultured Oscillospiraceae bacterium | reverse complement strand
GGCCAGGCTACCGCCATCCGTTTTGCCCAGGAGGGTGCCGACCTGGTACTCTGTGCCAGACGACAGGACCGACTGGAGGAAACTGCCCAAATCTGCCGTGGCTACGGCGTCCGCGCCATCGTCGTAAAGGCGGACGTGACCTGTCACCAGGACTGCACCCGTGTTGTGGAGGAGACCATGGCTGCCTTTGGACGCATCGATATCCTGGTGAACAACGCCGGCATTGCGGATAAGCACCGTCCCATCACAGAATGTGATGACGAATGGTGGGATCACGTCGTCGCCACAGACCAGACCTCCCTGTTCTACCTGACCAAGGACGCCCTGCCCCATATGGAGGCCACCGGAGCCGGCTCCATTATCAACGTATCCTCCATCGGCGGTGTGTTCGGCAGCGCCGGCATCTCCTACTCTGCAGCAAAATCCGCTGTACTGGGCATGACGAAGAACATTGCCATCCAGTACGCGCCCAAGGGCATCCGCTGCAACGCCGTGTGCCCCGGCCCCACCCCCACGGAGCTCAACGCCCCCGAACAGATGGCCACCTTTACTATGTGGTTTGCCGATCAGTGCGCCCAGCATATGAACATGACTCTGCCGGAGTCCACGGCGGAGGATCAGGCCAACGCCATTTTGTTCTTTGCCAGCGACGAATCCAAGGCCGTCACCGGACAGGTGCTGGTGGTAGATCACGGTACCACCCTCTGATTCGCAACGCCGTCTATTGCAGGAGCATTTCAGCCCGAAACCCGTCCATGGGGCGGATTTCGGGCTGTTTTTCATCATCGGCTGCGCCTGGGAAATTCCATTCCAAACACTCACTATCCCTTCCCGACATGTTGCCTGTGCTTCCAGATTCCCAAGGCTACGCATATCAGCGCCAGCAGCCCAAAACCAAGATAAATCAGCACCAAAACGTTTCCAGTCACCAGTTCCGCGTCCTGCCAGTTGGAAAAATCTACGGGGATGCGAAGGGAAAAAGGCTGATCTCCAATCCATCCGCAGGCCAGCAGAATCCGATCCAGGCACCAGGGCGCAAGATAGGCCCACAGGCCTGTGGCCAGGAATCCAACGCCAGCCCGAAACCATCCATTGACGGGCAAATATCGTCCAGCCCCCAGCCACATCCAGGGCAGCACTAGACACAACAAAGCTACCGGCAGTCCCGGCAGCGGGAACCAATCTCCCCAGCCCTCCAGGGCCAGCCCCAGCAGAAGAAACACCGACAGGATTCCAAAATAAATCAGAGCTTTATGGTCTTTCACCGGTTCCGGCCAAGGAATCTGTCCCATCACAAAGGGCAGACCGACCAGCGCGATCCCAAAAACCGACCAAAATGCAGCCGTAAAATACCAATTTGCACCTTCATACAGGCAACTTACTCCCAAAAGAAGCAGTAGAAGAACGGTAGCCACAGCAACATAAGCAAGCCCTCTGTGTCCTTGCAGTGGCAATTGCCGGAGCATTACCGGCCCCAGCGTCAGCCAAACGCCAAAGAGCACCCCTGCGGCCGCCAGGAAGAACCAACTTCCACCGTCATAGATACAGCCTGCACCCAGTAGAAGCAAGAAAAGGGCTGTTTCCACTGCAATGTATACAGAGGTTTTGCGTTCTGAAATTTGTTCGGGAAGCGGTAGTTTTCGCAAAATATAGGGGGTGAGAAACAATCCCATACCAAAGAGCACCCCTGTCGCTCCCAAAAAGAACCAATCTCCACCTGTATATATGCAGCACACCGCCAACAAAAGCAGCAAAAACCCCGTAAAGCTGCCGAGACAGGCAACGCCGCGCAGTCGCTCCGGCACCAGCACAGGCACCAACGTCACCGAAGCCGCCATGCCCTCTGCCATCAACACAATCCAAAACCAGTCCAGCGTATGCTCTGCCGCCAGATTCCCGATCAGGCAGGCCAGGGCGATGGTTCCATATAGGATTCCCTGGGCCAGCCGGTAATTCCGGGTCAGCCGGAGATATTTGCGGGCCAGCTGCTCGGCCCGACGCCCCTCCACATCCTCCGCTGAGGACAGCAGTTCCTTTTCCGTAATGTCCAAAATGGCGCATATACTCTGCAGCAGGGTGATGTCGGGATAGGCCAGCCCCCGTTCCCATTTGCTCACGGCAGAATCCGTGACAAACAGCTTTTCGGCAAACTCCTTCTGGGTCATCCCCAGCTCCTTCCGCCGTTTCATGATGTAGGCGCCGAAGGATTTTTTATTCTCCATCAATAAGTCCCTCCTTGTTATGGATAGGCCTTGCAAGACTGTTTGCATCATAGAAAACACCTGTAGAAAAGTCAAGAACTTGGGGTCATTTTCTCACTCGACCATTTGGAAAGTCCTTGATTTACAAGGAAAAGAGGATCAGAGCCAAAAGGCTTCGATCCTCTTTTCCTATCTCACCAAATAACGCTATTCTTCCATCTCCCGGACGCCTTTCCAGATCATCACCGTACATAAGAGGGTCACACAAAAGAGAAAGATCATACCCGTGGGAATGCTTCCTCCAGACTGCATGGCTGCCGCCACGCCAGAAATTGTGGCGATGAGGCAGATCAGGCAGCAGATGCTCACCAACGCCGCCAAGACAAGGCAGGCCTGTTTTTTCTTCATCCAATCACTTCCATAGCTTCAATGTTTTATTTGCCAGCTTGGCCGCATGGAACGGTAAACCTTCCATGTTTTTTGCCACTTCCCGCAACTTTTCCCGAACGGGGATTCCCTGAGGACAGTGCTGCTCACACTTGCCGCATTGATGGCACATAGAGGCGTAGCTGGGGGTACTTCGCAGCAGGGTACACATGACATACTGCCGCATCCCGGAAAGCCACCCCTCTGCCGCCCGCATATTGTAGGCATGGAAGGAACCGGGAATGTCCACGCCAAAGGGGCAAGGCATACAGTAGCGGCAGCCTGTACAGGGAACCTTCATATTTTTCTGGATCTCCTGCCGAACTTGCTCCACCCGGTCATAGTCCTCTTGTGACATGGTCCATTCTGAAGCTTCCGAAGCTCCCTGCAGATTCTCCTGTACCATGTCTAGGGAGTTCATTCCCGAAAGAACCACCGTTACCTCCGGCTGCGCCCAGAGCCATTGCAGCGCCCAGCGAGCTGGACTTTTCCCTGTTTCTGCAAAGAGGGCCCGAGCCTTGGGCGAAAGGCCCTGCACCAGACGGCCACCCCGCAAAGGCTCCATAATGATCACCGGCAGTCCCTTGGCGGCAGCATATTGGAGTCCGGTCCGTCCTGCCTGGGAATGCTCGTCCAGATAGTTGTACTGGATCTGGCAAAAGTCCCAGTCCCAGGCGTCCACCAGTTGGCAAAACATATCGCTGTTTCCATGGTAAGAAAACCCGATCTGTCCGATCTGCCCTGCAGCCTGCTTTTCCCGAAGCCATCGGTCAATGCCCATTTTGCAGAGCCCCCGCCAAGCCCCTACGTCAGTAAGCATATGCATGAGATAGTAGTCCACATGGTCCGTCCGCAGCCGTCGCAGCTGTTCTTGGAAGCACTTTTCCGCCCCTTCCACAGAACGCATCAGATAGTGGGGCAGCTTGGTAGCCAGATATACCCGGTCTCGGCAGTGATTCCGTTCCAAAATCTTTCCCACCGCAGCTTCGCTGCCTGGGTAGATATATGCGGTGTCCAGATAGTTGACGCCGCCCTCAATGGCGGACATCAGTTCCCGCTCCGTCTTATCCAGCTCAATGCTTGCGCCTCGTTTGGAGAAGCGCAGGCAGCCGTAGCCCAATATGGAAAGCGAATTTCCGTACTTGTCCTTCCGGTACTCCACTATGCCTTCCCTCCGTCCCGGCGAATCAGCAGTCGGACCGCATCCACCGCCGTGGCCACAGCTTCCGTCGTATCATAGCATTTGGGATCTTCCAAGCCCATGGCCCTTCGGGTTTGGTTGGCGAAGACCATCAGCACAGCCCCCACCCGGAGCCGCCGCACGGCCCCGGCAATAAACAGAGCCGCCGACTCCATTTCGCTACATTTGGCCCCGCATTTGATCCATGCCTCCCACTTGCTTTTCAGCACATCTCCCACAGCCATGGAATCCGGGTCATGCTGGCCATAAAAGGCATCCTTGCATTGGACCACGCCCAGGTGATACCGATTTTTCCGGGCAATGGCCGCGTCCCGCAGGGCCAGGGTCACATCAAAATCCGCCACCGCCGGATATTCCATCGGCGCGTATTCCCGGCTGGTTCCCTCCATACGGATGGCGCCTGTGGCAATCACAATATCGCCTCCCAGCACCTCCGGATCCATTCCGCCGCTGGAGCCAACGCGAATCATGGTATCGGCGCCGCAATGGGCCAGTTCCTCCAAAGCAATGGAGGCCGATGCACCGCCGATGCCCGTGGAGCAAACGCTGACAGGGGTCCCTTCGATGGTACCTGTGTAGATTTTAAATTCCCGATTATAGGCCACCAGATGATAGTCGTCAAACCGTTCCGCAATCTTCTCACAACGTCCGGGATCACCGGGCAGCAGTACATACCGTCCCACATCTCCCGGCTTGATCTTCAGATGAAATTCCTCTTCCGGAGAATAGACAACAGGCATAGCAACGTCCTCCTCTCAAATTATCTCATATCCATTATAGTGCATTTCCCCACAGGTTGCAATGAAAAGAAAACGGATCGTATTCCGCGTGAAACGGACATGATCCGGGTATACTGATTTTCAGGAGGCGATTTTATGGAAATTCGCACAGATTTGGCGGTGGAATCCCGCATTATTGAAGAATCTCACGACGCTTTGCCCAACGGCATCCGGCTTCAGCGGCAGTCCCGCCATGGCATCCCCACCACGGTGGTGGAACTGAAAACCAGGTCGGCATCGGAAGCCGTGGGAAAACCCAAGGGCACCTACATCACAGTGGAACTGGGCAGCGTTCTGCGGCGGGAAAAGGAGAGCTTTGAAGGAGCTGTCCGAACCATTGCGGAATACCTTCAGGTGCTTTTGTCCCTGCCGGGCAGCCTTCCGGTACTGGTAGCAGGACTGGGCAACCGGGAAGTCACGCCGGACGCGGTGGGGCCGCTGACGGCGGACCACATTCTGGTCACCCGACACATGCTGAAGAAAATGCCCCGGGAATTTGGGCACTTCCGGCCTGTGGGGGCGGTGGTCCCCGGCGTACTGGGCACCACAGGCATGGAGAGCGCGGAAACCGTCCGGGCCCTGACGGAAAAGACCGAGGCTGCCGCTGTCATCGCCATTGACGCCATCGCCGCCCGGGATACGGACAAGCTCTGCAGCACGGTCCAGCTGTCCAATACCGGCATCACCCCCGGCTCCGGTATCGGCAACACCCGCTGCGCCCTGGATCAAAGCACCCTTGGGGTCCCGGTCATCGCCATTGGGGTACCCACCGTCACCGACGCGGCTACCATGGCCGCAGATCTCTTTGAACGGGCCGGGCTCACCGCCGACGAGCAGCGACTCAGGCAGGTGTCCACCGGCATGATCGTCACCTCCAGCGACATTGACCGCCGAGTCCGGGAAATCTCCCGGGTTCTGGCCTATGGCATCAACGCCGCTTTGCAGCCCCACCTGGAGCTTCAGGACCTGACAGATCTGACATTTTGATCCCATTTTTCGCATAATACACAAAAACAGCTCTGTAAATATGGTTATGTCAACATCATATTCATTATCCGTTGTATTGCGACAATCTTCGACTTTGTGGAAAACTCTGTGGATAATGTGTAAAACCCATTGCAGTTTGGGGGTTTTCCCGCATCCCATTTCTTCCGATTTAGACACAACCCCTTGTATATCCTCCTGCATAATTCCGCTGAAAAGCACCATTTCTGCAAAAAACGCCCCATAAACGCAACCAGTTTTCCCCCAGGTACCGCACAAATATCCACAGAAAGCCGAAATTTCCCCTTGACGGGAAATCGCAAAGTATGTAAAATAGGCTAGTTATTGATGTTTATCTGACGCGGGAGGGAATAGTATGGCAGTGAAATACATTTTTGTCACAGGCGGCGTAGTTTCCGGACTTGGGAAAGGGATCACCGCCGCCAGTCTTGGTCGCCTGCTCAAGCAGCGGGGGTTCAAGGTGACCATTCAGAAGTTTGATCCCTATCTCAACGTGGACCCCGGTACCATGAGTCCTTTTCAGCACGGAGAAGTTTTTGTCACCGATGACGGCGCGGAAACGGACCTGGATTTGGGCCACTACGAGCGGTTCACCGACGAAAACCTCACCGTCAACTCCTCCGTGACCTCCGGCAAGGTATATTGGTCCGTGCTGAACCGGGAGCGCAATGGAGATTATCTTGGGGGCACCATTCAGGTCATTCCCCATATCACCAACGAAATCAAGGATCGAATCTATCGGGTGGCCAAATCCGCCCCCACGGATGTGGTGATTACAGAGATCGGCGGCACTGTGGGTGATATTGAATCCCAGCCTTTCCTGGAGGCCATCCGGCAGGTGGGCCAGGAACATCCTCGAGAGGATGTCATGTACATCCACGTCTCTCTGGTGGTGTCCATCCCCGGTTCCAACGAGCTCAAAAGTAAGCCCACCCAGCATTCCTGCAAAGAGCTGCTGTCCCTGGGCATCCAGCCCGATGTGATCATCTGCCGGGCAGATCAGCCCATCACCGAGGACATACGGCAGAAAATCTCTCTCTTCTGCAACATTCAGCCTGACGCTGTAATTCCCAACCTGAACGCCCCCATTCTATATGAAGTACCTCTGATGCTGGAACAGGAGGGTCTGGGGAACGTGGTATGCCGTCGCCTGGGACTGAGTGTCCCCGCGGTGGATCTAGCAGAGTGGACCGCCATGGTAACCCGGGCCAAGTCCTGCACAGAAACCGTGGAAATCGCCCTAGTGGGAAAATATGTGCAGCTCCACGACTCCTATCTGTCTGTGGTGGAGGCCCTGACCCACGGCGGCATCGAAAACGATGTAAAGGTAGTAATCCGCTGGGTGGATTCAGAGCAGGTCACCGACGAAAACGCGGAAGAACACCTGGGCGGCGTAGACGGTATTCTGGTCCCCGGCGGCTTTGGCGATCGGGGCATCGAGGGCATGATCTCCTCCATCCGCTATGCCCGGGAGCAACATATCCCCTTTTTCGGTATCTGCCTGGGGATGCAGATGGCCGTGGTGGAATTTGCCCGGCATGTGGCCGGCCTCCCCGCTGCCCACTCCAGCGAGCTGGCAGACACCCCGGTTCCTGTCATCGACCTGATGCCGGAGCAGCGGGATATTACGGAAAAGGGCGGAACCATGCGGCTGGGTGCCTATGCCTGCAAGATCATGGGCGAGGACACCTTCACCTTCCGAGCCTACGGCGAACCGGTAATTTACGAGCGTCACCGCCACCGCTATGAATTCAACAATCTCTATCGCGACGTGCTTTCCAGCAAAGGCCTGGTTCTTGCCGGACTGAGCCCCAGTGAAAAGCTGGTGGAGATTGTGGAGCTGCGGGATCAGCCCTGGTTTGTGGGGGTACAGTTCCATCCGGAGTTCAAATCTCGGCCCAACCGGGCCCATCCCCTGTTCCGAGATTTCGTGGGTGCCGCCAAGCAGCATAAGCAGCCTGTCTCCGCCGAAAAATAAATTTTGCAAAATACATTTTCCCTCTTGATTTTTCCTCAAAAACTCTGTATAATCTTATTCTGCATGGTAGTTAGATTCGGTATTTATGCCGTGAGAATGATATGTGGAGGAGGTGTTTTCGTGCCCAATATTAAATCTGCCAAGAAAAGAGTTCTCATTTCCAAGGCTCAGAACGAGATGAATAAGGCTGCCAAGTCTCTGCTCAAGACCAACGTCAAGAAGTTCGAGGCCGCTGCCGCTGCCGGTGATAAGGAAGCTGCTGCTGCCGCTGCCAAGGTTGCCGTTGCCACCATCGACAAGTCTGTCGGCAAGGGGATCCTCCACAAGAACAATGCCGCTCACAAGAAGAGCAGCATTGCCCTGAAGCTCAACAGCCTCTGATCCTGCGATTTTTGTCGCCTCAAATCCTTGATTTGAGGCGACTTTGTCGTTTTTCCCTTGTCCCTTTCCACGGGATGTTGTATAATAAAAAGCAACGCAAATTACGGAGGTTATCCCTATGAATTATGCTGAAGAATCCCTGAAGCTGCACTATCAGTGGCACGGTAAATTGGACACGGTGCCGAAGATGGAGATTCGCTCCAAAGACGATCTTTCCTTGGCCTACACCCCCGGTGTGGCCCAGCCCTGCATTGAGATTCAAAAGGATCCCAGCAAAAGCTATGAACTCACTGGTCGCTGGAATACGGTGGCCGTCATCACCGACGGTACTGCAGTGCTGGGACTTGGCGACATCGGTCCCGAAGCGGGTATGCCTGTCATGGAGGGCAAATGCGTCCTGTTCAAGGCCTTCGGAGGCGTCAACGCCATTCCCCTTTGCCTCCGCACAAAGGATGTGGACGAGTTTGTCCATGCAGTATCTCTTCTGGCCGGATCCTTTGGTGGGATCAATCTGGAAGACATCTCCGCCCCCCGGTGTTTTGAGATTGAACGGAAGCTGAAGGCATGCTGCGATATTCCCATTTTTCACGACGACCAGCACGGCACTGCCATCGTGGTGCTTTCCGCTATGCTCAACGCCCTGAAGGTGGTGGGCAAGAAGCTGGAGGAAATCAAAGTCGTTACCTCCGGTGCCGGTGCCGCTGGTATTGCCATTATCAAGCTGCTGATCTCCATGGGGCTTCAAAACGTCATTATGTGCGACCGGACCGGTGCCATCTATGAGGGCCGGGACAATCTCAATCCCGCCAAGGCGGAGATTGCCGCCATTACCAATCGGAATCGGGAATCTGGTTCCCTGGCCGATGTGATTCAAGGGGCCGACGTGTTTATCGGTGTC
>CBCTLT010000029.1:0-8967 GCA_965147785.1 uncultured Oscillospiraceae bacterium | reverse complement strand
GGCCAAGGCCATCGGGGCGGTGAACACGGTGGTGAACAAAAACGGCCTGCTCTACATGAAAAGCTTTGGCATGTTTCTGCGGTCCCACTGGCTGTACGCCCTCTATTTGGCACTATGTCTCGGCATGATCTCCCTCCTGTTTTTCCTCTGTCATCTTCCATGGGCTCCTGTGCTCTACGCACTGGGGCTCTGCTGCGCTATGGGGCTGTGTTTTCTGATCCCATGCTTCCTGCGGTATCGTCGTCGACATTTGATTTTGCAGGGGCTTTTGCAGCAGGTGGGGGATTCCGTAGAGCATCTGCCGGAACCGTCCGATCAAATAGAAACGGATTACCAGGCTCTGCTGATCCGTATCTCTGACCTGAAAGCGGAGCTGACCCGCTCTGCAGATCAATCCCGGCAGGATATGCTGGAGTATTACACCATGTGGGTTCATCAGATCAAAACGCCCATTGCCGCTATGCAGCTGATCTTGCAGGACGAGGATTCCGCCGTAGATGGTGCCCTTCGGTCGGAGCTGTTCAAGATCCAGCAATATGTGGAAATGGTGCTTTGTTATCTCCGGCTGGAGGGGAAGGGATCGGACTTTGTGTTTCGGGTCTGCTCCCTGGATCAAGTTTTGCGGCAAGCGGTGCGGACCTATGCCGGACAGTTCATCCGTAAGAAGATCCGGCTGGTGTATCATCCCACGGAAACGCAGGTGCTTACGGATGAAAAATGGTTAGAATTTGTGGTGGAGCAGCTGCTGTCCAACGCCTTAAAATACACCACTTCCGGCAGCGTGACCATTTCCGTGGATGCGCAGGGTTGCCTGAGCATCCGTGACACCGGCATCGGAATTGCCGCCCAGGATCTGCCCCGGATTATGGAACGAGGTTACACAGGACTCAACGGCAGGGGAGAGCAGCGGTCCACCGGCATTGGACTTTACCTGTGCAGCCGAATCCTTAAAAAGCTTGGTCACGAAATTACCTTTTGGTCCAGACCGGGGCGAGGTACGGAGGTTCGGATCAGTCTGAAAAAACCAAGCCTGGAGTTTGACTAAACTGCAGGGCAGCGATGATGCTTCGCAACTTTTCTTACAAAAATGTAAGGTTGGCCGGGGAAATGTAAGCCAAATCCATGGCAGCGCATTTCCCCGGTCTGCTATAATCAGGCCATCGAACGAAACAAGGAGGCCCGTTGCTATGGCGATATTGGAAGTCAGTAATCTGCAGAAGGTCTACACCACCCGTTTTGGCGGTAACCGTGTTGTGGCCCTGAGCAATGTAAATTTTACAGTGGAAAAAGGGGAATATGTGGCCATTATGGGAGAGAGCGGATCCGGAAAGACCACTCTTCTGAACATTCTTGCTGCGTTGGACAAGCCCACCTCTGGAGATGTCTTGTTGGAGGGGCAATCCCTTGCTAGCCTGAAAGACCGGCAACTCAGCAGCTTTCGCCGAGACAATCTGGGGTTTGTGTTTCAGGAGTTTAACCTGCTGGACACATTTTCCATTGAGGATAACATTTATCTGCCCCTGGTGCTGGCGGGACAGTCCTATTCCGAGATGAACGGCCGGCTGCGCAATCTCTCCGCCAGCCTTGGGATCTCCGGAATTCTGAAGAAATATCCCTACGAGGTCTCCGGCGGCCAGAAACAGCGGGCTGCTGTGGCCCGGGCGGTCATTACAGAACCCAAGATCATCCTGGCGGATGAACCCACCGGAGCGTTGGATTCCAGAGCCACCGATGAACTGCTGCGGCTGTTTTCCTCGATCAATCAAAATGGCCAGACCATCCTGATGGTGACCCATTCTGCCCGGGCGGCCAGCCACGCTGGAAGAGTGCTGTTTATTCGGGACGGCGAGGTATATCATCAGCTTTACCGGGGAGACAGCTCCAACGAACAATTCTATCAAACCATTACCGATACATTGACCATGCTTCTGAGGGGCGGTGATCGGACATGAGGCTGTTCTACCCACGGTTTGCCCTGGACGCTATCCGGAAAAACCGACGGAGCTACATTCCCTATTTGCTGACCACAGCATTCGTGGTGGCCATGTATATGATCCTTCGCTCCCTTTCGATGGACACGACACTGGAGAGCACCTATGGAGGCAGCGAATTGACGGTGCTGATGGGGTTGGGCAGCCAGGTCATTGCAATCTTTGCGCTGATCTTTTTGTTCTACACCAGCAGCTTCCTGATCAAACAGCGGAAGCAGGAATTTGGGCTATACAGTGTGCTTGGCATGGAGAAACGGCATATCGCACGGATTTTGCTGTTTGAAACCCTGCTGATGGCAGGCGGAGGACTGCTCTTGGGGCTGCTGTTCGGAGCACTGCTCAACTATCTGGCGTTTTTGCTGCTCACCAATTTACTTGGGGGCGATACCACTGCGCCCTTTACGCTTCATTTCGAGGCTATGGGATCGACAATCCTGATCTTTGCGGGGATCTTTTTCCTAATCTTTTTGAACAATCTGCGGCAGGTGCAGTTTTCGTCCACCATTTCGCTGCTACGCAGCAGCAACGAAGGGGAACGGGAGCCGCGTTCCAAATGGCCCTTAACGGTGTTGGGACTTCTGTTCCTCGGCAGCGGATACGCGCTGGCAATTACCATTAAAAACCCGGTGGGTGCATTGGCCATGTTTTTTGTGGCGGTCGTATTGGTGATTCTGGGAACCTACTGCCTGTTTACGTCCGGAAGTATTGTGTTTCTCAAGCTTCTGCGCCGTAACAAAAAATACTACTACAAAACGGAGCATTTCATCTCCGTCTCTGGGATGCTGTATAGAATGAAACAGAATGCCGTCAGCTTGGGCAATATATGCATTTTGTCCACCATGGTACTTGTGACTGTTTCCGCCACCATGAGCCTGTATACCGGCTGTGATGCACTGGTAGACAACCGCTATCCCAGGGAATTAAATATCACCTTTTACAGTTCTGACTTTACGCCGGAGACCAACGAGAAGGCTGTTGCCCTGCTGGACGATATGCTGGAGGAGGAAAACGCTTCTCCAAAAGACCGGATCCAATTCAGCTACATCAGCATTGGCGCCATGCAGGATGGAGACGATTTTATTACCGATACAGAGGAACGAACACTGCTGGGGGAACTAACATCTTTAGCAGCCATCTCGATTATGCCAGTTTCTGATTACAATGCAGTGACTGGTGCAGATGCAGCCTTGAAACCGGGGCAGGGGCTGGTATACAGCTATGAAGGTTATGGCTACGATTCTCTGCATCTTTTAGGGCAGAGCTATCAGGTGGACACGCTGGACCGTTTCGCCTGTGCGGATATTTTAACGGATACGTCTGTGAATTCCATCATTTTGGTGGTGCCGGATGAAGACGTGACGCTGCTCAACGAACAGCAGCGAGCCCAATATGGAGAAAACGCTTCCAGCGTCCAGACCTATATTGGAATGGATATAGATACCGCTGCTGCCGAAGTGATTCAGGAGAATTTTTCGGATCGGTTTGAGGATATGACAGCGACTGCCGAAGATGGAGAATGGTATGAATATTGGTTTTCCATGATCCAGCTCCGGTCAGAACAACAGGAATCTGTTTTCCGATTGTACGGCGGGCTTTTCTTTGTGGGGATTTTTTTGGGACTGCTGTTTCTTGTGGCGGCCATTCTCATCATCTACTATAAGCAGCTCAGCGAAGGACTCCAGGACAGACGACGCTACACCATTATGCGTCAGGTGGGACTGACAGATCGAGAGATCCGCTCCAGCATTCGTTCTCAGGTGCTGACGGTGTTTTTCCTGCCACTGATTACGGCTTTTGTGCATACCGCTTTTGCCTTTCCCATGGTAAAACGGTGCCTCAATGTACTGAGCATGACCAATGTATCAACCTTTATTTTGTGCCTTGTTGTGTGCTGCAGCGTATTTGCCGTATGTTATTTCATCGTCTATGGATTGACCTCCCGCGTGTACTACAGAATCATCAATCAAAAAGAATAAAAAACCGGCCCCGTCTTTTTTGGCGGGGCCGGCCAGCATTATTTTGCCAAAACTTTCTTCAGCTTTGCAAAATGGGGCAATCCATTTTCCTTGGTCATCTTTGTTTCACCCTGGATCAGAGGCAGGGCATAGTCGATAAATTCCTGGGTGACGCCGTTGCCTTCGGCGTTGATCCACTCCAGGGGAACCTTCTTTTCGTAGTTCGCACACTTTTCAAGAGGCAGCAGCTCCGTCTCGCAGGCATAAGGCGCGTTGGAAGTCCGTTTCAGCGCTACCATATAACCGCTTTTTCCGGAGGTCGCCGCTTCTACAGCTGCTTTACCTACCGCCATGGCCTCTTCAATATCCGTCTGCGAAGCGCAGTGAGCGCCGCAGCGCTGCATCAAACTCAGCTCAATGGCGCGGCTCTTGCAGTCAATTCGGCTCTTGAGCATACTTTGCAGCACCTGAGCCAGGCCGCCCATCTGGGTGTGACCAAAGGCATCCTTGGCAGCTTCGCCTGCGTATTCGGAGATGAACTTGCCGTCCTTATCATGGATACCCTCCGAGGCGGCGATGATTACCTTACCCTTTTCCTTATAAATCTGCTCCACATCAGCATAGAATTTTTCAGGATCAAAGGGAATTTCGGGCAGGTATACCAGATCCGGTCCCTCGCCGCTGGCGGAGGCCAAAGCAGCCGCACCAGCCAGCCACCCGGCATTTCGACCCATGATCTCGATGATGCAGATCATTCCGGTATCGTAGACCTTGGCATCCAGAGACACCTCCATGCATGTGGTAGCGATATACTTGGCGGCACTGCCGAAGCCAGGGCAGTGGTCCGTTCCGTATAGATCGTTGTCAATGGTCTTGGGTACGCCGATGACATTGCACTCGTACCCGACGGACTGAAGATACCGGCTTACCTTAGAGCAGGTGTCCATGGAGTCGTTGCCGCCGTTATAGAAGAAATAGCGCACATTGTACTTCTGGAAGATCTCCAGGATCCGCTTGTAATCGGTATCGTCCGTCTCTGGGTCCTTGAGCTTATAGCGAACCGAGCCCAGGGCAGAGGAGGGGGTATAGGGAAGCCGCGCCAGTTCGTCAGGGTCCTCCTGGTCAATGATATAGAGCTGGTCGTTCAGTACGCCCTTAATGCCGTGCGCTGCTCCATAGACCGTGGTGATATAAGGACTTTTCAGTGCAGCCTCAAATACGCCGTAGGCACTGGCGTTAATGACGGACGTAGGTCCGCCAGACTGGCCGAAGATACATGCGCCGGTGAGGGGAGTAGACATAGTAATTACCTCCTGCGTTCATTGTAGATATTTCCATGGATACTATACCATCCTGTGAAGAAAACCGCAAGGGTCACCGGCAATTTTATACCGGTAGCTCTAACTTGTATCAAACGTATATAATGTATCATAATTCTCGTATAAATTGCAAGAGAAAACTTGCAATTTTCCCACGGAAATGCTATACTGAAAACAATCCAAATACAAGGAGTGAACGATCATGCCAATTGTCACATCAACCGAAATGTTCAAAAAGGCATACGAAGGCGGATACGCCATCGGCGCGTTTAACGTCAACAATATGGAGATCGTGCAGGGAATCACGGAGGCTGCCGCTGAGGTGCAATCTCCTCTGATCCTCCAGGTCTCTGCAGGTGCAAGAAAATTTGCCAAACACGTCTATCTGATGAAGCTGGTGGAGGCTGCTGAGGCGGATACCGGTCTGCCCATCTGCTTGCACCTGGATCATGGTGCGGATTTTGAGATCTGCAAAAGCTGCATTGACGGCGGCTTTACCTCCGTTATGATCGACGGTTCCTCCAAGTCCTTCGAGGATAATATTGCTGTCACCGCCGAGGTGGTCAAGTATGCCCACGACCACGGTGTGGTGGTGGAAGGCGAACTGGGTCGTCTGGCCGGTGTAGAGGACGATGTGAAGGTCCATGCAAAGGATTCCTCCTATACAGACCCGGATCAGGTGCAGGAGTTTGTGGACCGCACCGGCGTAGACTCTCTGGCCATCGCCATCGGCACCAGCCACGGCGCCTACAAGTTCAAGCCCGGCACAAAGCCTCAGCTGCAGTTTGATATTCTGGAGGAGATCGGCCGGAGATTGCCCGGATTCCCCATTGTGCTTCACGGTGCTTCTTCCGTAATCCCCAAATATGTGGAGATTATCAATCAAAACGGCGGCGCTCTGAAAGACGCCATCGGCGTGCCCGAGGATATGCTGCGGAAGGCTGCTTCCATGGCGGTTTGCAAGATCAACATTGATTCCGATCTCCGTTTGGCCATGACTGCGGGTATCCGTCAGGTCCTGGCAGAGAAGCCGGATGTGTTCGATCCCAGAGAGTATCTGAAGGTGGGTCGTGCCAATATTAAGGAGCTGGTAAAGGACAAGATTGTCAACGTCTTGGGCTCCGACCACAAAATCTAACAACGCAGATCGCCCGTCCCGAATTTTCGGGACGGGCATTATTTTATTTTGGGAAATACTTATTTCCCCTCCGGTGTAAAATCCGACAGCGGATTGGCTTCTGCGGCAATTTTTAATTCCGTGTTTTCAATGTGGGTATAAATCTCTGTGGTGTTGAGATGCTCGTGTCCCAACACCTCTTGCACGGTTTTGACGTCCACGCCACGGGACAGCATTAGTGTTGCGGCCGTATGCCGGAGCTTATGGGCGGAATACTGGGTGGCGTCCAAACCTGCCGCCAACAGGTGCTTTTTCACCAGCCGGTGGATAGCACTGCTACTCATCCGGCCGCCCTTCTGAGAGAGAAACAAGGGGCGTTTGGGATCTGTTCGGCCCTGGATCTGAAGCGAATCGTTATATTGGTCAATGGCGGTTTGGCAGGCTTCCCCCATATATACGGTGCGTTCCTTGTTGCCTTTGCCTAAGACGCGCAGGCGATCTTTGTAAATATCGCCGTAATTGAGGCCGGCCAACTCAGAGATTCGGAGACCGCAGTTGAGAAAAATCATCAATATTGCAAAGTCCCGCTTTGCGTGCGCGCCGGAGACTGCGCTCAATAGTTCTTTGGCTTGCTCCAGGGTCAAATACTTTGGCAGAGAGCGGCGAAGTTTCGGATATTCCACATCTGCCACCGGATTTTCCTCCAGCTGTTTGGTACGGACTGTCAGGTACTTATAAAAGGATTTGATGGCCGAGAGCTTCCTGGCGCGGGCTGCATTTTCAATGCCTTGGCCGGGATGCTTCGTTTCTGGGTGATAGATCCGATCATCACTGAGATAGGAAAAAAAGTCGTAAATATCTTCCAGGGAGATGTTTCGGATAAAGTCCAGATCCACGTCCTTGATGGAAATGGTGTTCAGATCCGTGTCATAGGGCAGATCATTCCGGATCATGACCATATACCGGAGAAACATTCTCAAATCCAGATAATACTCGGATACTGTATGGGAGGACTGGCCCTTGATGGTCTCGTGGTAGGAGAGGAACTCCCGCAATATTCTTGGACAATCCTTTGTATTCATAGCCAAGCCTCCCATCCGAAACTATGGCAAGTATATCGCAGCAATGAAAAAAACGCAACAAAATATTTTTGCTTTTGAAATTCCACACAAGCAGGGAAGGGGGAACAGGTTATTCCAAAGCCTGCCGGAAATCTGCGATCAAATCATCAACATCCTCAGCCCCCACGGAAATACGAATCAGCCCATCGGTCAGCCCCATGTCACGGAGTTCTTCTTCCGAAAAAGAATCTCGAAACGCCGTGGCAGGATGGGTCACAGAGGTTCGGATTCCGCCAAGAGTACCTAGATACCGCACCAGCTTAAGCTTGTGGAAAAATTGATCCACTCGCTCCAGATCATCCTCCACCTGAAAGCTGAGAATGGCTCCGTATCCGCCGGAGAGAATCTGGGTTGCCAGTGAGTGCTGAGGATGGTCCGCCAGGCTGGGATGGTAAACAGCACGGACTTCGGGATGTTGCTGCAATGCTTGGGCCAACGCTATGGCATTTTCATTTTGCCTGCGGACCCGCATTGCCATGGTTGCAATGCTGCGGGAGAACATCCAGGCAGAGATCGGGTCCAAGCAACAGCCCAGCAGCAGCTGACTGGGCTGGATCTGCTCGATCAGCGACCGGCTGCCCGTGATGGAACCCCCGGTAAGATCGCTGTGGCCGCCGAAATACTTGGTCAAAGAGTGGAGCACGAGATCTGCTCCCTGTGCCAGAGGCTTGATGAGAAATGGGGTGGAGAATGTGGAATCTACCACTAACAGAGCACCATGATTATGGGCGATTTTGGCCATGCTGGAAAGATCAATCACATGGGTCAGGGGGTTGGTGATCACCTCTGTGTACAGCAGCACGGTGTTGGGCTGAAGAGCAGCTTCCACCGCCTTGGGATCCGTAAAATCTGCGAAGCTGGCTTCAATTTGAAAGCGGGAAAGTATGGTTTGAATCAACTCAATGGTTTCTCCGTATACGGCACGATTGACCAAAATATGATCTCCCGCCCGCAGTAGTCCCAAAAGGGTAGTGGAGATGGCGGCCATGCCGGAAGAACACAGAAGTGTCTTTTCTCCATCCTCCAGACCGGAGATTGCTGCTCCCAACGCATCTCGGTTGGGATTTGCGGTTCGATTATACAGATATTTTCCGCCTCGATTTGCAAAGGTATAATCCGCGGTATCCCGAACGCAGTAGGCCGTGGAAGGGTAGATGGGCATGACTTCGGGCTGCCCCACAACACACTGCGGCTCCATTCCGCGATATAATATTTCTGTATCTTCGTGATATGTCATAAGCTCCTCCTGTTTAGGCGATGTAGGGCCGTAATGCCTCTATGGATTTGCAATCTGCGGCAAACGGATCCATAAAATATCGTTCGTCTGTGATCTCCTGAGTCAGAGCGCCGGTATAGCCACGGGCTTCAAGGGTGGACACATAGGCTGCCAAGTCTCGATTTCCGTCGCCCCAAGCTAGATGTCCATAGGGTGTGCCATCCACAAAATGCAGATGGGCGATTTCT
>CBCTLT010000028.1:0-9059 GCA_965147785.1 uncultured Oscillospiraceae bacterium | reverse complement strand
GGGATCAAACTCACCGGTATCACGGCCGTTGACGATGCCGTTCTCCGTGCCCCAGGCAATGGCGTTGTAGAACCACTGGGTTGTTGCCACATCGCTGTAGTTGGGAACATAGCTGGTCTCCGGTTCACTCTCCATCTGATATAGGGTCTGAAGGGCCTGGGCGCGGCTCAGGTTCGCATCGGGCATAAAGAGATAGGGATCGGTGCTGACACCCACCATTATGCCTTTTTCAATGACATAGTCCACATACTCGTGGTACCAGGCTTCCTTTTTTACGTCGCCATAGGCATAGGAGGGGCAGGCCTCGCCGCCGTCGCAGGAATCGTCGGGCTCTTCGCCGGGCTCCTCAGGTAGCACCAGCACGTTTTCAATGGCGTCGGCAATGAGGCTATGGCCGTGGGCGTTGGGATGGAAGTCAAAGTCGATGGAGATGGGAATCTGCAAGGTATAGGAAGCGTTGCAGGGATTCTCCGTAGCGTTCTCAATGGCGGTATAGGCGTCGGCCACGGTGCAACCAGTCTGTGCGGCGGCAGCGGAGATGATCTGGTTCAGCTGTTTTACTCCGGTGTCAAAAATAGTGGCGATGGCTTTATACTTTGCTGTCAGAGGATTTTCAGGCAAATACCTACACATATAGCTGTAGGGATTATACTGATTTACCACCACAATGGAAGCGTTGGGGGCCAGGGCTTTCAGGGTGCCAAGAATGGTCCCGTAGTTGGTCGTAAAAGTACCAAAGGCGGTTATGGCTTCAGGAGAAGTCAAGAAGTCCGCCAGATTTTCGGTAGCGACGGTCAGAAGTTTCTGATAGTTTTCATCTTCCGGATCAGCCAAAATCTCCTTGACGTCCTCGGCAGTCAGCCCATCAATGCCAGAGCTGCTGGCCAGATACGCATAGAGGGCGTTCATCAGGTCGTTGCCGCCGATGGTGAGGGTGATCACGTCTGCCTGGGTAACGATAGCCTTAACATCATCTGTGGCCAGCTTTGCCAGCAGAGAAGTGGTGGTTTCGCCGTCCTGGGCCAGCGTGTCGTTGAGTTCTAGTGCGTATTCTCCTGCCACCAAATCAGCAAAGGATGATTCGTCCTCTGCAAGACGGTAGCCGGTGGTGATGCTGTCGCCCAGAGCGACATACTTCATGCTGGTATCTGCGGCACCGGCTGTTACAGACAGCAGACCGAACACCATGGAGAGGCACAGCAGAATGGATAGCATCCGTTTTTTCATGGTTTTTCCTCCTTTGAAAGCGGCCAAAGCATGATCAAACCAGCAAAGCACCAGACGGAAAATGCTTCTGACCCAAATTACTTTTAATATCATAACATATAAGCGCCGCATTTTGCCATCCCCCGTTTGAAACAAAAAAACGGGGGATGGCAATGCATTGAACTGATGGCCGTGATGCTTGCTTTTTTGTTTGTTTTCAAAGTGTTTGAAAGAATGAGAAACGCAAAAAAGTATGCGGATCTCCGCATACTTTTTGTGGGATCTCTTGTATGATGGCGTCAAAAGTATTATGGCTGGTTTGGCAGCGTTCTCCGTGTTGACGTCTATACAAAGGGCACAGCAAAAACGGCCAAACCTAGTTCGATGCCCCTGAATTTACGCCTTTCATCATGATTTGCCCCAAATTACGCCCCAGGCAAACCCACGGGCACAATCTCCTGGGCGTGGTATATAGACAACCCGGAAGGGGCTGGAGCTGACGAGTAGAGCATGGGCTGGCAGACGGCATCCCTGGGGGAACGGTAGCGTAAGGCTTGTGACATCTGTTTGCTCCAGCTGGCTGTCGGAAGAAAATATGGGCGGATTTTCGGAAAAGTCTGAGCAAAAAACACCCACGACAAGGAACAACGTTCCCTGTCGTGGGTGTTTGCACATACAATTACTCCACTACAGTGATGGAGGTGATGTGGGGGTTAACGCCCTCGTACCAATAGAGGAAGCCCTCGGCGTCGATGGTCTGGCCAATCTCCAGAGCGGTTACAGCCTTGTACACATCGGTGGTGTTATCGCACAGATAGGATTCCACCGTGAAGGTGTAGGTTGCACCGTTGTAGGAAACGTTGAAATACAGGTCATCGCCGTCGCTGCCGGAACCGTCGTAGTTATACAGGAATGCAGCCTCTTCGCCGTTGGCGTCCTGGCTTGCTTCCACGGTCAGGCCCTTGAACTGGACAAACTGATTCTGATGGTCAATCAGCTCATCCTTACCCAGCAGTTCGGTTACATCCAGGGGCTCGGCAATAAAGGTATCGCCTTCAACGATCTCGAAGGTACCCTCGATGATCTCCACCTCGCCGGACCACTCGGACTTATAGCCGGTCACCCGGATGCAGGTGCCGGGAGTCAGCAGCTGGTAGTCCTCTTCGGAGCAGGCCATGTCATAGAGGAAATAGGCGCCGTCCTGATCCTGGGCATAAACGGTGGCCTTATCCTCCCACCAGGACTGTTTGGCCTGAACATAGGCCTCGATGGTCACCTGGGTGTCCAGTTCTGCGGCCACATACTCGTCATAGGTCATGACAGCGGGGGCCTCTACAGCGGAACCGGCGGCCTCAGCTGCGGACTGGGCAGCCTCAGGGGCCTCGGTGGCCTCAGTGGTTTCCGCCGGTGCCTCCGAAACGGTGCTGGCGGCGGAAGATGCAGCGCTTTCCTGGGTGTCGCCGCAGGCAGTCAGTCCTGCGACCAGACACAGCGCAAGCAGTACAGAAAGAAACTTTCGCATATACATTCTCCTTTTTGTTTTTGGCAGGAGCATCCGTCTGTCTCTCTTAAGTGAGGAAGCAGACAAAAAAACCTGTCTGAAAATGACAACATTATACTCCTCCTTGCGGGGAAAGTCAATTGCAATCCCTGAAACAGGAGAAATCCAGATGCCATTTTCCCTGGGATCGGTGCTATTTACGACCATGGGATGACCGCCGGCTTCGCAGCCAACGGCATAGGCAATAGGCCAGGATCAGAACCCAGGCGGTTCCCAGGGCAACCAGAAGTCCCACGGAGGCAGCTGGCATTTTGCCCAGCTGCGCCATGCCGCCGGTGGGGGAGATGCTGTCCAAATGATACAGAGACTGGGTATCGGTATAGAGGGCTTCGATGGTGCTCTCGTCTACGGTCTGTTTGCGGCGGACGGATTTGGTCACATCCTCGATCAGATGACCTGCGGCATCCCGTAGAGAGGCCGAGCCGTTGAACACCGGGGTGGTAAAGGTGTCCTCCATGTGGTCCAGCAGCAGCCTTGTGGCATCGATCTTCACGGAATAATGGGTGTCGTCATCCGTGCCCCCGGCCAGGAGATAGTCTTGATACTCCGAAGCGTTTTGGGCCTTGGTGGTGACAGGTACATAGCCCTCGGTCCCGGCATAGGCGATCTGCACGCCGTTGGTCAGAAGATACTGGGTGAACAGCCAGGAGGCCAGAACTTCCTGAGGGTCCTCCTTATTGAAGATACAGATGGATGGTCCCTGGGAGATCATCTGCGGATTGTCGGGATCAAACTGGGGAATCATCATGACCTCGGTTTCAAACTCCACGATCTCCTCCGGGGCAATGTCCACCAGAGGCGCGTCACTGCCCATCCAGGTGGAACCGGCGGTGGAATCAATGGCGAAGATACATTGCCCGGCGTTAAGGAAGTTGGCTGGATAGCCGGAGATTTTAAAGGTGGAGAAGGCGCCGGCTTTGGTGTGATCGGCAATGTCCAGCAAAAGGCCAGTTGTTGTGTCGTTGAACAGTTGAATGTCTCCCAGCGCATTGGAATAGCCGGCCCCAAGCTGCTGCAGCATCTGGATCATCATATTGTCGGTGGATTTGTAAATAAAGGGGATCAGGACCTGCTGACCATTGATGGAATAGGTCCCGTCTTCGCCTTTTGTTGCGGCGGCTGCTTCACTGACCTCCCAGATGAAGTCCCAAGTCAGCACCTCCGGCAGCGTATACCCCAGGGCCTCCACATAGGTTTTGTTGACGTAGCATGCCTCTGTGGAGCGCATATAGGGCACCGCGTAGTAATGACCGCCTAGACTGCATTCCTCCAGGAATTTTGGAACGATCTCTTCCTGCAGGGGACCGTCGAAGAGTAATTCGCTGCCCCCCAGACCGTAGCGTTCGTCGGCAAACAGTTCGTCCAGAGGCACCACCACGTTGTCGCCGGTGAGATAGGTGGCAATGTGATCGGGATAGGAGATGCAGACATTGGGGGTGGTTTGGGTGGAGATGTTGGTGATGACGTCGTTGTAGATGTCACCGTAGTCGGTATAGAGGCGCAGGGTCACGGTAATGTTGGGATACAGGGTCTCAAAATCCGCAATGGCCTGCTTGTAGATCTCCGTCTGGTGCATGTTGGTGTCGTTCTTTGCCCAGAAGGTGATCTCGTAGTCCCGACTGGTATCGAAGGTGTCCGGTACCGTAAAGGAGGCTTGCTCCTGCCGGCCGTGACAGCCTGTAAGGGTCAGACAGACCGCCAGCAACAGGGCCATGAGAGAAAAAATCCGTTTCATCCTTTTGTCCCTCCTCTGGAAACGCCCTCCATGATCTTTTTCCGGAAGGCCAGGAACAGCAGGATCAGGGGAACGGAGATCACCACTACTGTGGCCATCATGGCCGGGACATTTTCCCGTCCGAAACCGTTCTCCCGGATCTCCTGAATGCCGTTGGATACCAAGAAATAGGCCGGATCGTCGGTAATGAGCCGGGGCCATACATAGGAGTTCCAGCACTCGATGAGCTTGAGGATCGTGATGGTGACCAGGGTGGGGCGGCAAATGGGGATCATCACCTTAAATAGGTATTTGAGATCCGAGGTGCCGTCCACTTTAGCGGCCTTATACAGCTCGTCGGGCACCGCCTCAAAGTTCTCCTTCAGCAGATAAATATAGAATACGGAGGTGATGGAGGGGAGAATCAGGCCCGGGAAGCTGTTGCGGAGATCCAGATTTGTGATGGTGACAAAGTTGGTGATGACCACCAGCTCCGTGGGAATCATCATCATGGACAGAAACAGGCCAAACACCAGATTCTTGCCCCGGAATCGCAGCCGAGCAAAGGCATAGGCTGCCAGGGTGCTCACCAGGACCATGGCAGCCGTGGTCAGCAGGGAGAAGATCAGTGTGTTGATAAGATACTGTCCCAGCGGTACGGCGGTGAATGCGTTCCAGTAGTTTTCCAGGGTGGGGGAGAGGGTGAAGAACACCGGGGTGTGCTCGGCGTTGTAAGCGCCGTAGCTCTTGAAGGAGGTGAGCACCATCCAATAGAAGGGAAACAGTACCACCACGGCCCAGAAGCTCAGCAGCAGATAGGACAGGGTGGTTCTCGGACCGCTCCTTTGTCGGATGGCCCCCTGGATGTTTTTTTCTTTTTTCTTCATAAGGAAGCCCCCTTAGTCCTGAAGCTGTCTGCGGGTAACGAGCAGATTGATGCAGGTGATGGTCAAGATGATCGCAAAGAGCAAAATGGCAGCCGCCGACGCATAGGAGGGGTAACCGCCGCTGTCGCCGTAAAGCATGTCGTAGATATAGCCCACCAGTGTGTTCATTCCGGCGGCGTTGAGATCCGTGCCGAACAGGGCTACCGCATCGCTGTAGGCCTTAAAGGCGCCGATGAAGCCGGTGATGACCAGATAGACGATCATAGGGGAGATCATGGGCAGGGTGATGCGGAAAAAGATCCGGGCCCGGGAGGTGCCGTCAATGCGGGCGGCCTTGTAGTAGTCCTCGTTGACCGATGCCAAGGCGCTGGTCAGCACCAGGATCTTAAAGGGCAGCACCACCCATACGGTGTAAAAACACAGGACAAACATCTTGGCCCAGTGGGGACCGTTGATAAAGTCAATGGGACCGGCCCCAAACCAAGACAGCATCAAATTGATGAGGCCGTCGGTATATTCCGTCCGCTGGAACAGCACCATGAACACCAGGCCCACCGCCAGGGTATTGGTGACATAGGGCAGAAAATAGATGGTCTGGAACAGCTGCCGCAGGGGACGGATGGAGCTGAGCGCAGTGGAGATCAGCAGCGCCAGAATGGTGGATACCGGTACGGTGATAATCACCAGCACGAAAGTGTTCTCCAGCGCCTGCAGAAAATAGGGGTCGTGGAGCACATAGGAATAGTTGTACAGGCCTATGCCCTGGTAGGTCTGGGAGGCAAAATTGTAGCACTGTTCTACAGAATAGGTCAGCACATCGATCAGGGGATAGATCAAAAACGCACCCAGCAGAATCAGGGATGGCAGCAGATACAGCCACGCTTTTTTGGAATTTCGATCCATGGTATTCCTCTCTTTCCCGTATCCGCGTCAGGCGTTGACCTGCGGCATGGTGTTGAACGGAATGCGGAGTTGGGTATCCCGGTCAAACAGAAAGACTTTTTCCGGCAGTAGGGAAAACGCCACGGTATCGCTGGCGGGAGAGACCTGTTGGGCCGATTGAATGATGGCCCGCATGGTGTCGGTCTGACAGGCGGGATGGCCGCAGACAATGCTGACGTCCCGTCCCAGCACCTCCACTCGGTCCAGACGGCAGATCACCGCCCCGTTTTTGTCCGGGACAAAGCCCTCCGGACGGATTCCCACCACCACGGGGCCTTCCGGCACATGGGGAACGGGCAGCACCGCCTGACCGTCCAGGGTCAGCATACCGCCCCGCACTTCGCCGTCCAGCACGTTGATGGGGGGTGTGCCCAGAAATTTGGCCACAAACAGGTTGGCCGGATCGTCATAGACCTCCTGGGGACGGCCCTGCTGCATGAGGACGCCCTCATTGAGCACCACGATCCAGTCGGAGATGCTCATGGCTTCCTCCTGATCGTGGGTCACAAACAGGGTGGTGATGCCCGTTTTCTTCTGGATCTTGCAGATCTCCTCCCGGGTCTGCAGCCGGAGCCGGGCGTCCAGATTGGAAAGAGGCTCGTCCAGCAACAGAATCTGGGGCATTTTGACCAGGGCCCGGGCGATGGCCACACGCTGCTGCTGTCCGCCGGATAGTTCTTTGGGCTTGCGGTCCAGCAGATCGTCGATCTGCACCAGCTGAGCCGTTTCCAGCGCCCGCTTTCGCATCTCCTGCTTGGTAAGCCGTTGGGCCCCCTTCAGGTTTTCCAGAGGAAAAAGAATGTTTTTCAGCACCGTGAGATGGGGATACAGCGCATAGTTCTGAAACACCATGCCCATGCTGCGCTGCTCCGGCGGCAGTGCGGTCACATCCTCCTCTCCGAAAAATATTTTACCGGAGGTGGGCGTTTCCAGCCCGCAGATCATATTCAGCGTGGTGGATTTTCCGCAGCCGGAGGGGCCTAAAAGACCCACCAGCAGTCCGTCCGGAATTTCAAAGGTCAGATCCTGCACCGCGGTGACTTCACCCTGGGACTTTCTGCCCCGAGCGGGGAATCGCTTGGTGAGGTTTTGCAGTGTAATGTTCATCCAATCCATCTCCCTGCAACACATTAAGATATGCAAATTATAACAGATTCCACGCACCGGCGCAAGGGATCCGGCGGTATGGACATTCGCAAGAGGCAAAAAACGGCTACAAAAGAGCGTTGGAAAATAAATTCAATGTTTTTGAAGGAGCAAGTTGTAAAATGAAACTTGTGACAACAGAAATGTCATGTATAATTAAAATGTATTTAATAAAAACGTAACATTAGGAGGGAAACAACATGAAGCGATACCACACTTTTTCATTATTGATAGTGATCGCTCTGCTGGCTACGATGATCTCCGGCTGTGGATCGGCGGATTCGTCGGCGGCGGTTTCATCAGAAGCAGCTGTTTCTGAATCTGTAGCAGAGCCTTCTCCCACGGCGGAAGAGCCTACTCCGGAGACCGAGGCTTCTGTGGTGGAAGACAGCACCCTGGAAGATAGCTCCATGGAGGCACAGGAAGAGACTCCGGTCAAACGGGAGAGCCTGGAATACCCACTGTGCGAGCCCGGGGAGCTGGACTTCAGCGTGTTTACCTCTGCCGGCGGCCCTGGTGGCACGGTGGAAACCCTGGACGAATATCCTGCCTTTCAGATTGCTGAGGAAAAGACGGGCGTAAAGATGACCTATAACCTCTCCACCCCGGAGGCCACAGAGACGAAGCTCAACCTGCTGATTGCCTCCGGCGATTTGCCCACCTTCTTTACGGGCCTGGATATGTACTATGTCACAGGCCGTGCCGCTGCCATTGAGGATGAAGTGGTGGTAGACCTGTCGGAATATCTGGAGGAATGTGCGCCTGATTATATGAATCTGTTGGATGAGAATCCAGGCATGCTCAAGAGCATGACCACGGACGAAGGTCAGGTGGCGTTTATCGCCCCCAAGGCGGCCACCAACTATTCTGGCATGAGCATTCGTCAGGACTGGCTGGATATTGTGGGCCTGGATATTCCCCAGACCTATGATGAACTGGCGGAAGTTCTCGAGGCTTTCAAGAGCGAGTTCGGCTGCACGGATGCGATTTTGATGAACTCCAAGTTCTGCGGCGACAACAATACCCTTAGCGCGGGCTATGGCCTGAACCTGCTCCGGGGTAATATCGGTTCCCTGGCCTTTGAGGTTGTGGACGGAAAAGTGGAGCTGTTCTGCCAGGGCGAGGGCTTCCAGGAGTATATGAGCATGCTGGCGGATTGGAGAGCCAAGGGCTATTTCTCCAGCTACATGGAGGTTGGCCCCTTTAACGCGGAACAGTTTTTGGCCAGCGATAACGCGGGCGTATGGACCGGCAATAACACTACGCTGGCGGACGATTGGCCTGCGGCAAACTATTCCGGTAGCTATGACTTCAAGGCTGTTCCCATGGCGGACGTGACCAAAACGCCCGGCGAAGCGGTGGAACTGGGTGGTCTCAGCGTCACCATTGACGGGGAGCACAGCTGGAGTGTTACCAACAACTGCACGGATATTGAAAACGCTGTCAAGTGGCTCAACTGGTGGTATACCGAGGAAGGTTCCCTGGCCGGCAACTTTGGCCGTGAAGGCGAGACCTATACCATGGTGGACGGCACGCCCATATACACCGATCTGATTCTCAACAACCCTGACGGCTACAGCGTATGGATGGCGAAGAATGTATA
>CBCTLT010000027.1:0-9068 GCA_965147785.1 uncultured Oscillospiraceae bacterium | reverse complement strand
GGTCCCTTCGAGATGATGGACCTGTCCGGCCTGGACACCTTCCCCCATGTCACCGAGATCCTGGAGAAGCTGCCGGTTACCTCTTGGGCTTGCCCCGAGTCCGTCAAGGCCAAGATTGCGGAAGGCAAGTACGGCCGTAAGTCCGGCGAGGGCTGGCACAAGTACAACTAAGCCTTGATTTCCTGATTTTTTCGTGCGCAATTGGGGGAAAGCAACCCTTTCCCCCATTCTAATAATCATTTGAAAGGATGCGTTACTCATGAATGTCAAAGACATTAAGACCATTGCCAAGTATGGCGCTGGTACCATCGGCGGCGGCTTTGCTGCTTACTTCGCTCTCAAGGGCCTGAACGTCAACGTTTATGTCCGCAGCGAAGCCTCCAAGGAGCGCGCCATTCCCCATATCCAGGAACCCATTGACTCCTATGTGAAGTATGGCATCATCGACGATGGCCAGAAGATCTGGGACAAGATCAAGATCACTACCGATCCCGCTGAGGCCTTCACCGGCGTGTACTTTGTCCAGGAGAACGGCGCCGAGAATCTGGAGCAGAAGCATCAGATGGTGGCCGTGATGGAGCAGTACCTCCCCGAGGATGCCATCATCGCTTCCTCTTCTTCCGGCACCCCTGCTACCAAGATTGCTGCCGAGGCCAAGCATCCCGAGCGGATTCTGGTTGGACATCCCTTCAACCCCGCCTATCTGCTGCCTCTGATCGAGATCTGCGGCGGTGAAAAGACCTCTCCCGAGGTCATCGAGCAGGCCCGTGAGTTCTACAAGATGTACGACAAAGCTCCCTGCGTCCTGAAGAAGGAGAAGAACGGCTTCATTGCCAACCGCCTCATGCATGCTCTGTGGCGTGAGGAAATCGCTCTGGTTACCGAGGGCGTTTGCTCTATGGCTGACGCCGACGACGCCTGGACCTTTGGCCCCGGCATCCGTCTGGCTGCCTTTGGTCCCGCTATGAACTATGAGCTGGGCGGCGGCGAGCTGGGTCTGAAGGGCTGCGCTATCAAGTTCGGCGCTATGACCAACGCTGTGTTTGCCGACATCTCCGATATGAAGGCAGTTCCCGACACTTGGGCGGATCAGTCCGGTGAGGAGATCGGCCCCGAGATGGCTGGCTTCCCCGATGTTATTGGTCACACCAAGCCCGAGATTGCTTCCTTCCGGGACAACCTCATTATTAACGTGCTGAAGATGCACAAGAAAATGTAATTTACCTTTCAAAAGGCTCTGCTTCGGCAGAGCCTTTTTCTTATACCGGTAATTTTTGTAGTTATATAAATCCTAGAGCGTCCTATTTGAAAGGACGCTCTATTTACATCCTGATTTGTAAAAAATGTACAGAAGCCTTTTGGATAATTTATAGGAACTGTATATTGTAAATTATATTTAATTCAAATATAATCAAATTGCAACTTACAAGATTCATATAAATTCATTAAAAGGAGATGTTATTATGAGCGGATTTATTAACCCTGATGAACAAAATCGACAACAGGCATTTCTCAATATGAGAGCCAGTCAAAACGCTGTCAACAACATGTCCCAGGCGGGAACTGGACAACGGCAGTCCAAACAGGATCGGAAAGCACTGTTTACTACCCTGGCCGTTGTGGCGGTTCTGATAGTTGCTTTGGGCCTATTGAGCTATTTCGGGAACCTCTAATCCAACGGAACGCAGGGAATAGCACATTTGTGCTGACGCTGGGGAAGAAGGTGCTAAATGAAACGACTGTGGCTGTTGGCGGCTGTGGCATTGCTGCTGACCGGTTGCACCAGAGAAGTGGATTCCCAATGGCTCGACGCAGATTGCTATCGGACGGTGCAATACCGTTCTGATCTGGAAAACCTACGTTATATCACCGGCAACGGAACCCATCTGGTGGCCGCCAACATCACGCTGCAGGATTCCGGGAAAGGACTGTATCTCCTGACGCGGGAGGGAGACGCCATGACAAGCACCTTCCTTTCGGACTACCATGGATTGGAGGACTATGGGCTGCTAGGCATGGACGGAGCGGACGGAATTTGGATTGCCGGACATAACCAGGAGGATCATGGTATGGCGCTGCGACTGGATTTGGACGGACAGGAGACCCTTGCCATTGATTTTGGACCGTTGGCCATGCATACCGGCATCTTTTCCTTTACCTGGGACACAGAATATTATTATTTTCTGGTTGAATTTAAGCCAGCCTCTCTCCAAGATCCCTATGAGACTCGATTTTTGGTCTACGACCAGCAGGGCAGCCAGATCTTTTCCCAGTCACTGCCGGAATTCTGTATGCCATCCGTGGGGTTTCTGCCCCGAGAGGAGGATTGGGCGGAGGAACTGGAGGGGCGGGATGAAGACCATCTCATGTCCATGCTGTTTCCCGATGGCCCCACCAATGACGTGGTACTTACCAGACTCCAGGACGGCACACCTACGGCGTTGATTCTTCGCAAATCTCCCATTGATGGGGAGCGGTACGGCATTATTTGCCCCACTGGGGCGGATTTTTCCATGGAACCGGTGTACTATTACCCGGTAGATACCACGTCCGGCATGTTTTTGGGGTGTCCTGTTCCGTCGCCAGAGCCGGAATATGACCTGTTGGTGGCTAATTTGGACGGACTTCTTGGCATCCAAATTGAGGAGCAAGCTGCAGTTCCGTTGGCCTCCTGGGATACCCTGGACTATCCGGCCATGGAACTGGCTGGTACATATTTGCCCGACAGCGTCCTGCAAAGTGCCCTGGGCTCAGATGGTGTCTGGCTGTTCCGGTGGAACAATGACGCGCAGCAATATACCTTTTTCGAGATTCGACCTGTCATATCATGAAACGACCTGCAGGGCAGAACAGAATCAAGTAATAAATATTGCAAAAATTCCGGTCTTTTTGACCGGAATTTTTGCTACCAGATGTATTTTTACAACTATAGATATTACAATTTTATTAAGCATTTCTTGTGAATTATCCCAAATAGACAAACGAATTGTGACCTCTTATAATATTGGATATAAAAGGCACACAAACTGCCTGCCGCAAGAAAGGAGAATTGAGACATGAAGAAACAAGTATTGGTCCTGCTGATGGTTTTGGCGCTGCTGTTGGGCCTGCTGGCGGGATGTGGAACCCCTGCATCTTCCGCAGAAACGGCCTCTACCCCGGCCGAATCCACCTCGGAGGCACCGGAAGAGACCCCCGAGGCCCCGGAGGAAACACCGGAGACCCCGGATGCTTCTGCGGTGGAACCCGACAGTGTGGTAGAGGAATCCACAGTGGAGGAACCGGTGGAGTACGCCTCCATGGCGGAAAAATATGCCGCCATGAGCAAGGAGACCAATGAATCCTACAAGGCTTTGCAGGAGGGCGTGGGGACGGAGATCTCCTATCCTCTGGCTGAGGGCGACACCCTGACCATGTGGCGTGTTTTCAGTGCCTTTATCTGGAGCGGCCTCATGGAATCCTATGCCGATATGCCCACGCTGCCCCTGATCGAAGAGGCCACCGGCGTCCATATGGAATTCATCGAGTGCTCCGATTCCGCTGCGTATGAGCAGTTCAACCTGACCATTGCCTCTGGTGACTTCCCGGATCTCATGGCCATGGATTATTTCCCCGGCGGTGTGGAAGCTGCCTATGAGGACGAGGTCATTGTGGACCTGACCGACCTGGTGGATGAGCATATGCCCAACTATATGGCCCTGGTGGACACCATGGACGACTATACCCTCAAGAGCATCTACACTGACGACGGCCGGATTTTGCGGATCTGGACCCTGGCCTCCAATGTGGTATCGGAGCAGGGCCTCAGCTATCGTTCCGACTGGGCCGAGGAGTTCGGTATGTCTGCTCCTGTCACGGTGGATGATATGTTTGAGTACCTCTCAGCGGTCAAAGACAAATACAACTGCACCTATCCCATTTTCATCGACAACTCCGGTGTGCTGGAAGGCTTCACCGGCGCCTACGGTACGCCCGGTGTCAATCTGGGCTGGACCGACCTGGGCATGATGATGGACGGTGATACTGTAGTATCCACCTTGACCGACGAGCACTTTAAAAACTATATTATCGGCTTTAACAAGTTCTACAAAGCTGGACTCATCAAAGACGATTTCTATTCGGAATCCTACGGTCCGGACTACATCAACAGCTATGTCTCCAACGATCAGTGCGCCGTCACCTCCATCCGGGGCGATAAATTCCCCACCATGAAAGAAGCAGCAATTTCACCGACTTTCCGCTTTGAGGCCATGGCACCAATGGTGGAGAACGAGGGTGACACCTATAAGTTCCGCATGAAGACCAGCTATACCGGTATGGGCAATATGTCTATCACCACCGGCTGCGACGATCCGGAAATGGCGCTGGAATTTATGAACTGGTTCTATACCTGGGACGGCTATATGATCACCAACTACGGCGAAGAGGGGGTCTGCTTTGAGTATGACGAGAACGGCGACCCGGTCTATACCGATTTCATCGTCAATAACCCCGATGGCTACAACGCCATGAACCTGCGGAATATGTATACAAATCCCGTATTCAACAACTACACCAACGCCACAGCTATTTTCTACACCTACGACGAGGTGGAGCTCTCTGCCTTTGACGTGTGGAACAACAATGGCACCGACGAGTGCTCGATGCCCACCCTGTCGCTGACCACTGACGAAAACACGGAATACGCCAACATCGCTACCACAGTTTATACCTACGCCACAGAACAGATCCTCAAATGGATGATCGGCGAGGAGGAACTGACGGACGAGAGCTGGAACAACTATGTGGATCAGTGCAACGCGATGGATCTGCCCCGGTGCGTGGAGATCTACCAGACGGTTTATGACCGGATGTATCTGTAAAGCATAAGGAAATCCGGCAGGAACCTTCTATGGTTCCTGCCGGATTCTTTTGCTGATGCGCGGAGCGTCAAAACCGCTTCCGCAATGGTTACGTTTGGCGTGCCAATTTGTCAAATTGCGTCTGTAGTCCGCTGATAATCGGCTGGGTTACTAGATGGATTAGCGCTGCCAATCCCAGTGCGCTGCACAGACTGAGCACGGCCATAAGCGGAAAAGGAAGCTTTAAATAGGAATAGAAAATGGAATCCGTCAAATAAGAACACAAATAAGCCTCATAACTCACGCCGACGTTTTCCGAATAGGAATATGCAGCCGGCTACATCCATTTTGCTGAAATAACAGCAGAAAAATTCCAGTTGCGCAAAGCGCGGTTGGTAAACAGCCAAAGGTATTCAGAGTATAGCCACCTGCGTATGCGCCACTGCGAACGGACCGAAATATGCACAGTCCCAACGGCGTCAGCCAGCCCGCGGCAAATAGAATCAGCCCTAGCTTTTTTGTCAAACGGCCCTCGTGCTCATGAATCCAGCGTCCCAGCAGATAATAGGTAATTGGATAGCAGAGGTTGAAATAGTCCGGCAGGATGTCGGCCCGTACCTGATTAGTCCCAAAGGCGCTGAAGGTATCGAGCAATAGCGTCAACAGCGCAAGACTTCCCAGCAAAACGCTTTTCCATCTCTGGTCTACAATTGCATCATAGGCCAAATTGAGAAATGGGATCAGCAAAAATAGTCCAAGATACATTTCCACATACCAGCCATATCCGTTGGCGCGGTAGCTCAGGATTTGATAGATTGCTGTGGTTATTTTCAGACCAGGGTCATGTTGCCGCAGCCAGGCATCCAATACACATAAAATTGAAATCACAACGTAGGGGACAAGCACACGAAGAAGTCCGCGATAATACGATACACGCAGCTGTTTTTTACCACTAAGATAGCCGCTGAGAAGCAGAAAAAGCGGCACGCAACTGTGTGAGAGATAAAACAGCGCCATTGTCAAAATCCATGAAAACGTTGGAGCAGAATATGTATAGCTTCCTGTTAAGACGATGCTGTGTGTAATTACGACCAAAACCAACGCCAAGACCCGAAGAACATCGAGTCCCAAACGAAATGTTTTCAACCGATCCATCTCCTCTTTGCCCCCTGCGCTTTCTAACTTTATTATAGAGACTTCGTTTGGAGATGTCAATCTGGCGGGGGGCGATGTCCCAAAAGGTTTGGGGCAAATTCCTGTATGCACAGTTTTTTTAAAAAGCATTGCATTTTGTTATTTTTGTGCTACAATAGAACCAGAAACAGAGCGTCCGTTTGGACGCTTAACTTAAGAAAGGACTGATTCCCATGGCAAAGACAATTATCACCGCCGCGCTGACCGGTGCTGTCACCCCTGCCGGTTACGACATCCCTGAGACTCCCGCTCAGATTGCCGAGTGCGCTTACGAGTGCTGGAAGGCTGGTGCTTCCGTTGTGCATCTGCATATGCGTGACGACAACGGCGCTGGCATCATGGATCCCGTAAAGTTCTACGAGACCATTAAGGCCATTCGTGCACACAAGGACTGCGACGTCATCGTAAACTGCACCTCTTCCGGTGACAACCGTGTTTCCGATGACTCTCCCTATGGCAACGCTATGCGTATGCTGCACCATAAGAATGTCCCCGGCATTGAGATGGGCACCTTCGATGCTTCTTCCTTCAACTGGGGCATCCCCGGCGGTGTGTTCCACAACAGCCCCACCATGCTCTCCACTCTGGGCACTCTGTACCTGGAGAAGGACATCAAGCCCGAGTTCGAGATCTTTGATTTCGGTGCTCTTCGTGCTGTTGGCATCTACTGGAAGAAGGGCTTTGTCAAGGCTCCTCTGCATTTCCAGTTCTGCCTGGGTGTCGTGGGCGGCATGGATGCTACGCCTCATGATCTCCAGGTCCTCCTGGACGAGATGCACAAGCTCCAGGCTGAGGGCAAGCTCCCCGCAGAGTGCACCTGGTCTGGCTTCGGCATCGGCAAGGGCCACCTGCCTGTCATGTTCTCCTGCATCGCCAATGGCGGCCATGTCCGCGTAGGCATGGAGGACAACGTGGTCTACGGCAAGGACAAGGATGGCAAGAAGATCATGGCCACTAACCTGATGCTGGTACAGCGTGCTGCTCGTGCCGTTGAGGCTTTTGGCAATGAGGTTGCTACCCCTGCTGAGGCTCGTGAGATGCTGGGCCTGAAGCCCCTGGATCACGAGGCTGTCTGCGCTGCTCTGGACGCTGTCAAGATCGAAGATCTGGAAGCTGCCAAGCAGGCTGTTGCAGACGAGTTCGGCGGCCCCTACTTCGCAGCTGCCGGCATGGGTTCCAAGAAGTAATTTCGTTTGGACATAACCGAATCCCGCGGCGGAAATTCCGTCGCGGGATTTTTTACGCTTTTTGATTATTCATTGTCTAAAATGGTATTCCATACCACTTTGGTACCACCGTTTTCATGCCATCATACCACACCAGCACATCGTTGGCCTGACCCATCATGGTTTGTATCTCCGATTCCCCAAATGGGATTGCCCAATAAATAGAGCCAAGGGTATTACTGGCAATGTAGAAGGCCAGTAGCCGGAAAAAATCCATGGGAGGGGTTCCTCCAAAGTAGCCGTCCAATTGCCCGGAGGCAAAGGCCGGACTGGCCTGGGCACACCATACGATCCGGTTAAACTCCTCCCAAGGATCGCCATAGTCATAGAGATCAAAATCAATGATTTGAAGCTTTCCGTGTTCCAGCATCATGTTGCCAACATGGTAATCCCCATGCTGAAAGCACTGGGGCCGATTCTTAAGTAGCTGCCAGTTGTGCTCCAAATAGTCCACCAGTTTGGTATCTCCGGGAAACTTCAAGGGACACTCCAGGTATTTTTCTATCTTTCCCCGGGCCTTCCTGGAAAAGCGGACATCCCAGGCCTCCTGTTCTGGCGGTGCAGGGATCGTGTGGATTTTCCGGAGGATCTCCCCCGACTGCCATCCCAGGGCGTACTGCTCCTGTTTCGGGAGATTTTGCAGTATCGGCTCCAAATCTTCCCCATCGATCCAGGTGTATAGAATATATACCCCTTCTACGCACTGCCCAAATCGCACCGGACGGCACATGGGAATCCCCAGCTGATCCACCTGTTGCAGCAGTTCAAACAGCCTTTTTCGTCCAGCATATCGTTCCGAAGGGGAGATCCGGAGTAAATACCGGGTTCCGTCTGCCGTGGCAACACAAAACTTTTGGTCCTCAGACCAGCCCTTGTCAATGTGCTTCTGTTCTGTAAATTTCGGCAGCATGTTTGTCTCATCCTTTTCGATATGCCCAAATGATTGGAAACCTACTGATCCCAGACGTGGGGGAGCAGTTCCACCAGCGTAACAATTCCGCTTCGCAGAAGAATCTGGGTGCTGTAGTTGTCATGATTGATCTGATACATAAACTCCCGGCAACGGCCGCAGGGGGCGACAATGCCTGCTTCATCGTTTACTGCTACGATTTTTTCGATCCGGCTTTCCCCAGCGGTGACCATGGCGGCAATGGCTGCGTGTTCAGCGCAGAATCCCATGGAGCAGGGAGTGTCGATGCACACGCCGGTGTATACATTGCCCTGGTCTGTGATCAGCGCAGCAGCTACAGAGCCTGCGCTGGAAACCTCCGTCAACTGACGGGGGTTTAGCGTCTGCCGGGCAATTTGTGTCAGCGTTTCAAAGTCCATGGTATTCCTCCCGATTGTGCTATAATTCCTTTGCAGTACCGTCCTTTACCGGGGCAACCGGCGATGCAGTTCGTCGGTTACCGCAGAGATCCATCCCTTTACTTTTTCGATGTCTCCGGCATCCATGGCTTTGGCGTCGTAGTGAAAGCAGCAGCAGTCCGTGACGCACTCGCTGCTCATCCGTACCAGCAGTCCGTCCTTGCGGAAAGAACCGTCCACACACATGCTGTCCACGCCATAGGTGGCCTCTTCGGGCTGCAACAGTTCTTTGATGATGTCATACATGGTGTAAAAATCTGTTTCTCCGCTGTATCCCGTGATAGAGACCAGCACCGAGCCATTCTTTAATTGCATTTCTTCCAAATCCATGTGAAATCCTCCTGTTTGTGCCGCCGCATTTTTTACAGATGGAGCAGAAAATATTCCCGGCGGCGTATTTACTCGTCGTTTTCGCCCAGGGCACACACAGGGCGCACAC
>CBCTLT010000026.1:0-9165 GCA_965147785.1 uncultured Oscillospiraceae bacterium | reverse complement strand
GTTCCGGTGACCGGTGCGCTGGTGCTGGTGGGTGTGGCGCTGCTGCTGTGGAGTCTTGGATCTTATCTGTTGCTGTTCCGCTCAATGATCCGGCATGTCAATCACGAATCCTAGAAAACCGCACGCCGTTTTACATATCGGCGTGCGGTTTTTGTTATGTCTGCGGGGCCCTGCCCCATTTTTCCTGCTGCATGGCAACCAAATCCTTCAGGGTGATGCTGTCCACCACGGCGTCGATGGCAGCGTCGATCTGACGATAGACCTCCACCGTGACGCATTGGGACTCCCTGGCACAGCTGCAATCACCGGATTCCAGACATGCCACAGGGGCCAAGCTGCCTTCGATGATCCGCAGGATCATTCCTACGGTATAGTCCTCCGGTGGGCGATTGAGCTGATAACCGCCCTGGGCGCCTCGGCTGGCGTGCAAATAGCCGCCCCGAACCAGAGGCGTTACGATCTGTTCCAGATATTTGACGGAGATGTCCTGGCGCCGGGCGATGGATTTCAAAGATACGCTGGTTTCGTCAGGATGCAGAGCGATGTCCAGCATCATCCGCAGGGCGTAGCGGCCACGGGTGGATAGTTTCATTGCAAAGCCCTCCCAAAGCATTCTTATATCCTAATATACGATAGGAATGATAGGAAATCAAGAGCTTTTTACGGAAATCATAGTGCCAGAGTGGGGATTTTGTTGACAAAGGCTTTGGTTTCTGCGTATAATAATATTTACCAACAAAACCCGAGGACAAGAGGAAGTGTCAACCTGTGCCGGCATTTACGCCGGTGTCACATGCCTGTGAGGAGGAACATGATGACTGTTTATGAGATGCAGCAGGAGATCCTGCGGCTGAAAAAAGAAAATGATGTTTGTATTTTGGCCCATGCCTATCAGGGCCACGAGATCCTGGAGGTGGCCGACTATGTGGGGGATTCCTACGGTCTGAGCCTCCAGGCGGCCAAAGATCCCCATAAAACGGTGGTCATGTGCGGTGTCCGGTTCATGGCAGAGACCTGCAAGGTTCTGTGCCCGGACAAGACCGTGATCCTCAGCCATCCGGAGGCGGGCTGTCCCATGGCGGATCAGATGGACAAGGAGGATATCGAGGCAGTGCTGCCCCAGTATCCCGGCTATGCGGTGGTGTGCTATATCAACACCACCTCCCGGCTCAAGACCATTTGTGACGTCTGCGTGACCTCCTCTTCTGCGGTGAAGATTGTCAAGTCCATGGAGCAGAAAAATATTCTGTTTGTGCCGGATCAGAATCTGGCCCAATACGTGGCGGCCCAGGTACCGGAAAAAAATATTCAGTTCCTGAAGGGCGGCTGTCCCCGGCATGCCATGGTGACAGCCCGGGATGTGGAAAAGGTTCGGAAGGCGCATCCTGAGGCGTTGCTGCTGGTGCATCCCGAGTGTCGGCCGGAGGTGGTACAGGCGGCGGACTATGTGGGGTCCACCACGGGAATCATGGACTTTGCTCGGAAGTCCGAGGCCAGGGAGTTTATCATCGGGACTGAGAGCAGCATTTTGGAACATCTGCAGTTTGAATGCCCGGACAAGCGGTTCTATTATCTTTCCGGAAAGCTTATGTGTCCTGACATGAAGCTGACCACCCTGGCGGATGTGCTGCTGTGTGTCAAGGGCGAAGGCGGCGAAGTCATGGAGCTGGAGCCGGAGGTTATTGCAGGCGCTCGGCGCTGTATTGATGAAATGATCCGGCTGGGAGGCTGAAGATGCCCACCTGTTTGATCGGTATGAGTGGCGGCGTAGATTCCTCCGTGGCGGCTTTTCTCCTTTTGGAGCAGGGGTACGACTGCATTGGTGTGACCATGCGGCTCTGTGATACTGCCCCAGTGGATGGGGCGGAAAATCCTGTGGAGGATGCCCAGGCGGTCTGCCGGCGGTTGGGGATTCCCCACCATGTTCTGGATCTGCGGACAGCCTTTGACCAACATGTGATGGGACCCTTTGCGGAGGAATACGAGGCGGGCAGAACCCCAAATCCGTGCATCTTCTGCAACCGGACCATGAAATTTGAGGCCATGTGGCAGTTTGCCAAAACCTTGGGCTGCGACTGCATGGCCACGGGGCATTACGCCCAGATTGTAGAACGGGACGGCGGGCTGCGACTGCAAAAGGCGGCAGACCCGGAAAAGGATCAGACCTATGTGCTCTATTTCCTGTCCCAGGCCCAGTTGGCCCACACCCGATTTCCCTTGGGTGGCCTCACCAAAGCCCAAGTCCGTCAAATTGCGGAGACCCAGGGCTTTGGGAATGCAAAAAAACAGGAGAGTCAGGATATCTGCTTTATTCCGGATGGAGATTATGGAAGTTTCCTGGAACGGTATACTGGCAAACGGTATGCCCCTGGGGATTTTGTGGATGCCTCTGGCAGGATACTGGGCCGGCACAAGGGTGCAGTGCGATATACCCTGGGCCAGCGGAAGGGACTGGGAATCCCTGCGGAGACCCGGCTCTATGTGACGGGAAAGGATATGTCCCGGAATACCGTAACGCTGGGACAGAATGAAGCGTTATTTGCCACCGGACTTTGGGCCGGGGCGGTCAATCTGGCTGGACCCGTTCCCCAAGAGGGACTGGAACTGGCGGCCAAGATCCGCTACCGGCAAAAGGAACAGCCCTGCCGGATTTATCCAATTGGAGATCAGCGGATACTGGTGCAGTTTCACGAGCCTCAGCGGGCCATTTCCCCAGGACAGGCAGTGGTGTTTTATGATGGGGACACGGTATTTGGCGGTGGAACCATCGAAAAAGCATTGGAATAACAGCGGTGTAGTCACTGCAAAATCATAACAGAGGGCAAGGAATCACGGCTTGTGATTCCTTGCCCTCAGCTTGTCAAAAAACCTCGTAGAGTTTCGCCGCCGCAGCGGCGAAATTAAATAAAATCATTTTCCGCCGGGGCGTGTACATGGCGGAAAATACATCTCGGTCTGAAAGTGTGGTTTTTGTGCGCCAAAGGTGTACAAAAACTGCGCGCATCAGGCCGAAAACCCTTTGTCGGAAAAGCCTCCCGGCTTTTTCGACAGGCTCAGGGCAAGGAAACACGCTTGTGATTCCTTGCCCTTTTTATCATGTGAAATATGGGGATGGCAACAATATTATTTTGCCAAACGACGCTGAATGAATTTCACCAGTTCCATAATGGGGATAATGCAGACCGCCAAGCCCATGGCCACGGCGTACTCCATTAGGCTGATATGCTCAAAGCCAAACGCGTTGGAGAGGAATGGTACATAGATCACAGCGGTGGTCAGCACCAGGCTCAGCAGCATGGCGCCCCAGAGCCACTTGTTGTGCTTTTTCAGCGTAAACACGGATTTTCTCCGGGAACGCATGTTGAAGGAATGGAAGATCTCCACCATGGACAGGGTCAGGAAGGCCATGGTCATGCCGTCGGCACTGTCGGTGATCTCCCAGACGCCGGCCTCGATATAATGGCCGATGAAGTAGGCCGCCAGGGTCAGGCAGGTGACGATGAAGCCCTGGAGGAACACATCGAAGCCCATACCGCCGGCAAAGATACCTTCCTTTGCATCCCGAGGTTTCCGTTGCATGATGTCCGGTTCGCTCTCCTCCATGCCCAGGGCCAAAGCCGGGAAACAGTCGGTGATGAGATTGATCCAGAGCAGATGCACGGGCTGGAGAATGGTGAAGCTCATGAGGGTTGCGGCAAAAATGGAGAGAACTTCCGCCAGATTGGAGGCCAATAGGAACTGAATGGCCTTGCGAATGTTGTCGTAGATCCGGCGGCCTTCCTCCACTGCGGAGACAATGGTGGCGAAGTTATCGTCCGCCAACACCATGTCTGCCACGTTTTTCGTGACGTCGGTGCCGGTGATGCCCATGCCCACGCCGATGTCGGCAGTTTTGATGGAGGGGGCGTCGTTGACGCCGTCACCGGTCATGGCGGTGATGCAGCCGTTTTTCTTCCAAGCGGTGACGATGCGGACCTTGTGTTCCGGCTGAACCCGAGCATAGACGGAGAAGTCTCCAATCCGCTGGGCCAGTTCCTCGTCGGAGAAATCATTGAGCTGGGAGCCGGTGATGGCGCCGGATTCGTTCTCTAAAATGCCCAGCTGCTTGGCAATGGCCACAGCGGTATCCCTATGGTCGCCGGTGATCATAATGGGTCGGATGCCGGCCTGCCGACATTCCGCAATGGCGTCCTTTACCTCGGGACGGATGGGATCAATCATACCGGAAAGACCCAGATAGCAGAGATCCTGCTCCAGGGTAGCGGCTTCAAAATCAGGAGGAACAGACTCCCAGACCCGTTGCGCACCGCAGAGAACCCGAAGCGCCTGATCAGCCATGGCCTTGTTGGCGTCCAGGATTTCCTTCCGCAGCTGGTCGGTCATGGGGATGGCCTCGGTTCCGTTCCAGAACTGGGTGCACCGTTTCAGAATCTCATCCGGTGCGCCCTTGGTAAACTGGAGAATATCGCCCTCTGGGGTGCGATGGACCGTGGACATCATCTTTCTGCCGGAATCAAAGGGAGCTTCGCCAATGCGAGGGTATGTGTTCTGATATTCTGCTTTGGGCAGGCCGAGCTTGGTGCCGTCGTTGACCAAAGCGCACTCTGTGGGCTCGCCGATGGCGTCCCCGTTTTCATCCTGGACTGCGTCGGAACACAGCTCCATGGCCAGGGCCAGACGAGGAATGTCCTTTCCGGCATGTTCTACCACCGTCATCTTGTTTTGGGTCAGGGTACCGGTTTTGTCGGAACAGATGATCTGGGTACAGCCCAGGGTTTCCACGGCAGTGAGCTTACGGATGATAGCGTTGTTGGCGGACATTTTGGTGACACCGATGGACAGCACGATGGTGACGACTGCCGCCAGGCCTTCGGGAATTGCCGCCACAGCCAGGCTGACAGCCACCATAAAGGTATCCAGAATGCTGGTGCCGGTGATGTTGGGGTAGGCCCGAATCAGGTCCACGGCAAAGATGATGGCGCAGATTCCCAGCACCAGGACGCTGAGGATTTTACTCAACTGGCTCAGCTTCCGCTGGAGGGGGGTCTGATCGTCCTTTGCTGCGGTTAGCGCGTCGGCGATTTTGCCCATCTCCGTATTCATACCCGTACCTACAACCACGGCCCGGCCACGGCCATAGACCACGGTGGAACCCATGTAAACCATGTTTTTCCGGTCGCCCAGGGGAACATCCTTTTCGCCATTGAGCTGCAGGGCGTTGACCAACTTGCTGACGGGTACGGATTCGCCTGTCAGAGCGGCTTCCTCGATTTTCATGCTGGCAGACTCCAGAATTCTGGCATCTGCCGGGACGGCATCGCCGGCTTCCAGCAAGATCACATCTCCGGGAACCAACTCTTCACTGCGAATGGTCACCTGACGGCCGTCCCGCAGGACTTTAGAGGTGGCTGCAGCGATCTCCTGTAGGGCGGCGATGGCTTTCTCCGCCTTGCTCTCCTGAATGACGCCCAGAACGGCATTGATGACCACCACGATCATGATAATGATGACGTCGGCAAAGGATTCTCCGGAATATACGGAGGTAATGCCGGAGATCGCCGCTGCCACGATCAAAATGATGATCATGGGATCAGCCAGTTCCTTCAGAAACCGCTGGATCAGAGACGTTTTCTTGCCCTCTGCCAGTTTGTTGGGACCGACCTTCTGGAGCCGAGCTGCGGCCTCCTGACGGGTCAAACCCTGGGCTGAGGAGTTTTGCTGAGAGAGGACCTCTTCAGCGCTTGATAAATACTCTTTCATACGGAACCTCCTACGAAAATGAGTGGATATACCTATGATTTAGATTCCCGCTTTTTTGGCGGCTTATGAATCAGCCGCCAAAAAACAGATGATCCACGAGAATCTTTAATCCAATGAGCATGAGAACAATGCCGCCAAACAGTTCGGCTTTGGATTTAAATTTCAGGCCAAACACATTACCGATCTTGACGCCCACCGCGGAACATAGAAAAGTGATCACGCCAATAAAACTGACGGCAGGGAGAATATCTACGTCCAGGAATGCGAAGGTCACGCCTATAGCCAATGCGTCAATGCTGGTGGCGATTGCAAGGGGAAGCATGGTGCGAACATGAAAGGAATCGTTGGGACATTCCTCCTCCTGAGATCTGGATTCTCGAACCATATTAAAGCCGATAACCCCCAGCAGCAGGAAGGCAATCCAGTGATCTACGTTGGTGATCAACGCCTGGAACTGGCTGCCCAAAAGCCAGCCCAGCAGCGGCATCAGGGCCTGAAAACCACCGAAATAGACGCCGCAGAGCAGCGCATGTTTCCATTGGAGCTTTCCCACGGACAGTCCCTTACAGATCGACACCGCGAAAGCGTCCATACTCAGCGCCAAAGCCAAAAGCAAGAGATCAAATAAATTCATCTGTGAGCATTCCCCCCGTAGATCAGACAATAAAAAAGAGACCTACCTGTCCATACAGATAAGTCTCGTCATTTCATACGAAGCCAGGTCACAAAAGTGTCCAGGATGTTGGCTCCATCACGCCGCTTCCGACGCTGACTACTCCCTTAGCTCGTTTAATATAGCATGTTTTTCCTGCTGCGTCAAGGGAGGAAATTTATTTTTACGGCGCTGGGAGCATGTCCAAGGTTTCCTCCGTATAGACCGGAATCCCGTAGGACAGCAAGAGGTCTGTAGTGACGCCGTTCCCGGGAATCTTGATTCCACCAAAACTGCCGTCATAAATCTCACTGCAGCCGCAGGAGGGACTTCTGGCCTTTAGGATGGCTCCGGCGCAGGAAAAACGCTGGGCCAGCGACAGAGCGGCCTGGGCCCCGGCCATGTATTGGGCGGTGACATCCGTGCCGGTCTTGGCGATGACCCGGGTGCCTTGCCGCTCAGCGGGAGGACGAGGTGTGGGCAAACCACCCATCTGCTCGGGGCAGATGGGGACCAAATGAAACTGTCCCTGCAATGCGAGAACTTCCGGGCACAGATTATCGCCGCCGCTGTACTTGCAGGGACAACCCAGTAGGCAGGCGCTCACCAGCATGGCTTTCATGAAATACACTCCTTTAAAACGTCTGGGCTTCCGCAATACGGAAGCCCAGATAGGTCCTATGAGTCCGGAATCCACTTGGCGTAAAGAGTCAGATCGCTGCTGACGATGCTGGTTTCAAAGTCCCAAGGGAGATTGTAGCCTTCATCCTGATACCACCCGGCGAAGGTGTAGCCTTCGCGTGTTGGGACTTCGGGTTCCGTCACCAGATCTCCGTATCGAAGCTCCTGATAGGTCACATCAGTGCCGCCCTGGGAATCAAAGGTCACATGGTAGCCGCCGGTTTTCAACGCCCAAATCACCGCAATGATCAGGGCCAGAATTCCAACGATGATGACGATGTTCAAGGTATGAACGGAAATCTTGATATGCCGGTACAGTCCTCGCAGCTGCCGCGGCGAATTCTGAGGATTCTGCTGCTCCATCATTACTTACGGACCAGGTACTTCCGCATATCGATGGCGCAGGCCACCAGAATGACCAAGCCCTTGATGATATAGAGGGCGTTCTGATCCACGGACAGGAAGTTTAGACCAGTGAAAATAATCTGCAGCAGCAATACGCCGACCACAATACCGCTGATTCTACCAATACCACCGACGAAGGAGACGCCACCAATGACGCAGGCTGCAATGGCATCACATTCGTAGTTGAGGCCGGTGTTGGCGTTGACAGAGGCGATACGGGCACCGTCAAAGAAACCGGTGATACCGTACATAATACCTGCCAGCACAAAGACCATGATGATGGTGGCGGTCACATTGACGCCGGAGACATTGGCAGCCTCTTCGTTGGAGCCCACGGCGAACATATTCTTGCCGAAGGTGGTCTTATTCCAGATGACCCACATGAGAGCGGTCAAAATCACGGCATAGAGCACATAACGGGGAATAGCCACGTTGCCCACAGTGAACAGGGCGCCTGCCACCAGATTCCGATAGCCCTCGGAAAGTCCGGAGAGGGTCTGGCCATTGTTTTCACCCATCTTGAGGTACAGCAAAATGGTGCCGTAGATGATGAGCTGTGTGGACAGGGTGACGATAAAGGGATGCAGCTTAAACTTTGCCACGGAGAAGCCGTTCACCAGGCCGATGACGGCGCCCACGGCAAGGATAATTACAAAGACCAAGGGCAGAGGCATGACGTCCATGCCCGGGAAGATCTTGTTGGTGGTGGTCAAAAGGGAAGCGGAGATACAGGCGGAAAGACCTACGGCCCGGCCTGCGGAAATATCGGTACCGGTAAGGACAATACAGCCTGCGATGCCCAGCGCGATGGGCAGCTTTGCCGCCGTCAGGGAGATAATATTGACGATGGACGACGGGGCGATGAACTCCGGAACACGAATGGCGATGAAAATAATCGCCAAGACAATAATGATATACATGGCATTGTTGAACAAAATGTCCACAATGGTTCGTTGTTTATCCCGCTTGGATAATGATTTGAAATGCTCCCACCTGGCATGGAGCGAATTTTTCTTCTTTACGGATACGTTGTTTTCAGCCACGGGATGCTCCTCCTCTTAAGCGTATTTTGCTGCCAAAGTCATGATTTCTTCCTGCGTGGCGGTTTTGGCATCCACTTCGCCGGCCAGACGGCCGCCGGACATAACAAGAATCCGGTCACAGACGCCCAAAAGCTCAGGCATTTCCGAGGAAACCATGATAACGGTCTTGCCCTGTTTTGCAAGATCGATGATCAGCTGATAGATTTCGTATTTTGCGCCTACATCAATGCCGCGGGTAGGCTCGTCCAAAAGCAGGATTTCTGGTTCGGTCAGCAGCCAGCGGCCCAGAATGACCTTCTGCTGATTGCCGCCGGAAAGGGAACGAATCTTTGTCCCTTGATTGGGCGTTTTGATGCGCATGGCTTCAATGGACCAATCTGTGCTTTTTTTCATGGCGTTGGCGCTTAATAGACCGAGGTGCAGGTATTTTTTCAGGCTGGAAATTGTGGTATTCTCCCGAATGTTCAAAATACCGAAGATGCCGGTGGCCCGGCGTTCCTCTGTCAAAAGGGCGAAACCGTTGGCCACAGCTTCCCGGGCGGAATGGTTTTTGACCTCTCTGCCGTGGAGATGGATGGTGCCGCTTTTCCGGGTTGCCACGCCAAAAATGGTCTCCAGGGTTTC
>CBCTLT010000025.1:0-9386 GCA_965147785.1 uncultured Oscillospiraceae bacterium | reverse complement strand
CCGTGCTATCTATAGTGTCCTGTGGGGCATTATCGGTGTGCTGGCGTTCCAGTTCAACTATCTTCTGAATATGAGCACCACCGCGGTTCGGCCTATCATGATGGCAATTACCATCATCGTTCTGGTCATTGCTCTTGTGGACAGCGTCTTCTACATCATCGACGGTCGGTCCAGAGCCGCATATCTAAGATCTATCAGCGCTGCCTACGCTTGATTTAGATCCTTAAACACAAGAAAAAACCTCACGCTTTGCCTGGCGTGAGGTTTTTTGTTATTGTTTTTTGGGGGAGCACTTGTTTTTTTGGTTTACTGGTTTCCCTCCCCTGGAACCATAATACGAATGGGCTTGGGAATGTTGATGACCACAGCATGATCCGTGTCTCCGCCATACTCCCCGTCCAGCGTCCAGGGCACCGGAACATCAAAGTCCAGCGTGACGGAATCCGACTGCAAAATGTGGAAATGATCCGGTTTGAAATCCCTCGCAATTAAAGCGCCCACAATGGCGTTATAGTCTGCCAAGACCTTGGGGGCTCGGACCAGAATCAACTCATTAAGGCCATCATCCATTTTTACAATAGAATCATCCAGAGCTTTAAACCCGCCTACAGAGGTGGCGTTGGTCACCATCCCCAGGATCACATCGTCCTCGATCTCTGTGTCGCCGGTCTTGGCCCGCACATGGATAGGGCGAATATCCGTCAGGGAGCGAATGCCCTCCAGAATATACGCCGCTCTGCCCAAGGCCTGTTTGCTGGCATGGGGTGTAGCATAGCTGACCTTGGTAAAGGCCCCAAAGGCTGCCACATAGGTGAAATACCGGTCGTTAAAGCCCCCCAGATCCACCGAGAACGGCACTCCCTCGATAACGTTGGTCACCGCATCGGGTATATTTTTGGGAATGTGAAGGCTGGTGGCAAAGTCATTGACGGTACCCGCCGGAATATAACCCAACAGCGGGCGGTGCTTCAGTTGCATGATCCCAGTCACGGTCTCGTTGAGGGTACCGTCCCCACCACAGGTTACGATCATATCGAACCGTTCTCCCCGTTCCGCGATCACCTCTGTGATGTCCTGGGGCTTCTGGGTGGGATGACAGGTCACATCATAACCGGCGGCGGTAAACCGGGAGATCACGTCCATCAGCTGGTAGTGCATCTCGGACCGGCCTGCCGCAGGATTGACAAACAGCAGCATATTCTTCATGTTGACTTCCTCCGTTATAGAATCGACGCGCCATTGATATTCAGCTTAAACTTCAGCTTCAAATGATCGGCAGCTCTGCGGCACAGCAGCATTCGGGTCATGAAAATCTCAAAATAGTCCATGACAGGGCATTGCTCCGTATCAATAGTCAAATTCAGCGTCACCGTTTTGTGTTCCGTATCCAGCACCAGTCTGGCACTGTCCACCGCATGGTTTACCCGGTCATGGATGTCGAACTCCGCCGGATTCTGGTTCCGCACCCGGCTCCGGCGCACATCGCACTTGTCCGCCAGAATCAGCGCAGCCGCCATGGGACTCACCGGAAACGCCGTGGACTCATCATGGTTTCCGATGGCCGCAACGATCATGGCAATCTCATCCGGCTCCATCCCCCATTTTTCCAGCAGATGAAAGGCGATCAGCGCCCCGGATTGGGCGTGTCCTTCCCGGTTGATCATATTGCCGATGTCGTGCATATACCCAGCAATGCGGGTCAGTTCCACCGTACGGGCCGGATAGCCCAGAGCCTCCAAAATATCGCCGGACTCCAGAGCACATTTTGTTACATGGGCGAAGGAGTGCTCCGTATACCCCATGGCCCCCAGGGCCTCGTCCGCTTTTTTGATATAGATGTTAAGTTCCGGGTTGCTCTTTACAAAAGCATAAGAAACCATGACGATCCCTTCCTATCTGAAAATATTGGTATGGAACAGTTTAGCACAGGCGATCGGAAAATGCAATCGGTCAATCTGTCGCTTTCCGCAAACAGATGTCAAAACCGGGCGCGATCTGACATCGCGCCCGGTACAAATTTACTCAATTTTTTCAAACACCTCAGGGCCATGCTTGCAGATGGGACAGACGAAGTCCGGCGGCAGCTCCTCCCCTTCATAGATATATCCGCAGATGGTGCAGCGCCAGCCCTTGACCTCCGGCTTTTTCTCCGGCTTGGGCTTGATATTGGACTGATAGTAGCCGTAACTCACCGGGGCTGTCCCCTCCAGCACGTCGCAGTCCACTACATCCGCCAGGAACTGGGTATGGGTGCCTAGATCCATGGAGGAAACCACCCGGCAGCTGAGATACCCGCAGGAGGCCCAGGTGAGATACGGGATACCATTGCCGTCAGTTTTGGTGCTCAGACCGGCAAATTTGTCCACATCCCTGCCGCTCTGGAACCCGAAATGCTGGAACAGGCCGAAGGGGGCCGACTGATCCAGCAGCGATACCGCAAATACGCCGGATTTTTCAATGAGCTCGTGGGTAAAGTTGGCCTTGTTGACGGTGACGGTGATCCGCAGGGGCTGGCTGGTCACCTGCATCACCGTGTTGACGATGCATCCGCCGGTTTTTTCTCCATACTTCGAGGAGAGCATATAGAGTCCACAGGTGATATTGTATAGAGCTTTGGTGTTCATAAATAAGGCTCCCTTCCAGATAGTCTTTTCTTTATCATCGCAGAAAACCGGCAAAAGTCAAGAGAAATATGGCCGCCAGCCAAGGAAATTTGGCTGGCGGCCTGTCCATCTTTCTGTATCATTCACCGCAAGCTTTGCCTACGGTACTACGCAAAGCCTCTAAATTATTTACACTTCGCCAGCAGCTGCTCCCATTTCTCGTCCACATACTGCTGGGCGGATTCCAGCATCCATTCGTTGCCCGCCTTGAAGCAGTGCTTGAACCGTCCCTGAAGCCGCATATAGTCCTCAATGGGCAGCTTCTTTTTCGGCTCATAGGTCAAGTGCCATACGCCGTCCTCCACCTCATACATGGGCCACAGGCAGGTATCCACAGCCAGCTGGCACACCTTCGGCAGCAGCGCCGTCTCATACTGCCAGCCTCTGGGGCAGGGAGACAGCACATTGAGAAAGCAGGGGCCATGGGTATAAATCGCCTTTTTGCCTTCTCATGGAGATCCCGGAAGTTCCCGATAAAGGTGGTCTGGGCCGCGTAGGGAATACCGTGGGCCACCATAATCGCCGTCAGATCCTTCTTATCCTGGGCTTTGCCCTGCTTTTCTTTCCCCACAGGGGCCGTAGTGGCATTGGCAAACCGCGGCGTAGAGGAAGAGCGCTGAATTCCGGTATTCATATAGGCTTCGTTGTCATAGCACACGTAGACCATATCATGGCCCCGCTCCATGGCGCCGGACAGAGACTGGAAGCCGATATCGTAGGTACCGCCATCACCGCCAAAGGTGATAAACTTATAGTTCTCCGTAACCTTCCCTCGTTTTTTCAGGGCCTCGTAGCAGGCCTCTACACCAGAGCAGGTTGCCGCCGCATTTTCAAAAGCCGCATGAATATAACTCTCGGTCCAAGAGGTATAAGGATACATAAACGAGGAGACCTCCAGACAACCAGTGGCATTGGTGATAACTGCCTTATCCTCCGGCTCCAGAGCCCGCATTACCGCCCGGCAGGTGATTCCTGCACCGCAGCCAGCACACAGGCGATGCCCTCCCACAAAGCGTTCGGGTTTCTCCAGTTCCTTTTTAAACTGATATGCCATATCTTATTCCTCCCTGACGCCCATATGGGTATAGATTTCTCCGGTCTTGCCGGTTTCGGCGATCTGCTCCAGCCGCCGGTACAGGGCCGCAATATCATCGGTGGAGACATCCCGGCCACCCAGTCCGTAGACCACATTGATGAGCTTGGGCCGAGATTCCAAATCATACAGAGCGCTTCGAGTTTCCGCAAACAGCGGTCCGCCACAGCCGGAAAAGCCCTCGGACTTATCCATCACTGCCACCGCCTTACAATGCGCCAGCGCCTGAGCCAGTTCCTCTGCCGGGAACGGACGGAACACGCGAATCTTGACAAGGCCCACTTTTTTCCCCTGACTTCTCAGGGCATCCACTGCCGCTTTGGCGGTTCCGGCGGTGGAACCAATGAGCACCAGTGCCGTTTCGGCATCCTCCATCCGGTATTCCTCAAAGAAGCCATATTTCCGGCCGGTCATGGCCGCAAAGCGTTCAGCCTGCTCCAGAATCGCCTTTTTGGCATTCTTCATGGCCTCGGCCTCCTGCTTCTTGTGCTCCATATAATAGTGGGTGACATCATAGGGGCCCACCGCCAGAGGCTCCTGGCTATTGAGCAGATAATGCTGGGGGTTGTATTCTCCTACAAAGCCCTTGACCTCTGCATCGTCCAGCAGCTCAATATTTTCCACCGCATGGGAGGTGATAAAGCCGTCCATACAGATCATCACCGGCAGTCGCACATCTGCCGTTTCCGCAATGGGGAATGCCTGGACATAGTTATCGTAGACCTCCTGGTTATTCTCTGCATAAATCTGAATCCAGCCGGTATCTCTGGCGCCCATGGCGTCGGAGTGGTCGTTGTTGATATTGATAGGACCGGACAGGGCCCGGGTGGACACCGCCAAAACGATGGGCAGCCGGCTGGATGCCGTCACATAGAGCATCTCATACATCAGTGCCAGGCCGCAGGATGAGGTCGCACTGATGGCTCTGCCGCCCGCTGCCGCCGCGCCCATGCAGACGCTCATGGAGCTGTGCTCGGATTCCACCGTCACCAGTTCGGTGTGAACGCTGCCATCCGCCACATATTGGGCAAAATACTGGGGAATTTCTGTGGAAGGCGTAATTGGGAACGCACCCATGACATCCGGGTCGATCTGCCGCATGGCCACCGCCACGGCCTCATTGCCGGAAAGCCGGTCAAGATGTGCCATTATTCCTCCTCCTTCCAGACAATTGCGTCAAAGGGACATGCAGTGATGCAGATTCCGCAGCCCTTGCAGTGCATCAAATCAAACTCTCCCCGCTTGCCATCCTTTACCGGGATGGCGCTGTCAGGGCAATAGGGAACACAGAGCAGACACTGCTTGCATTTGTCCTCCAAGAACACCGGCGTCTTGGTCCGCCAATCCCCCGTATTGAACTGCAACGACGTGGCCGGCTCATAGATCTCTCCGCCGGGCGTCAGCTTTTGCCAGGGGGTATTTTCATGAATATCCTTTGCGTAAATCATCCCTGTACCTCCTCCATGGACTGCCGCAGCACCCGCATATTGCCTTCGATCACTTGGGGCTTGGAGGAAAACTTGTGGTGAAAGGACTCCTCCATGTCCTTAGCAAACTTCTCCGGATCCACCACATTACTAACCTTAACCGTAGCTGCCAGCATGGGCGTATTGGGGAACACCTGCCCCAGGATCTCCTTGGAGATCCGGTTGGCGTCAATGGTGCAGACCCGGCCCTCATAGCCTTTGAGCAGCGGCCGCAGCTCCTCCGGGGACCGGCTGGAATTGATGATAATGGCCCCGGACTTTTTCAGCCCAGCCGTCACGTCCACACAGGAGATCAGGCCCTCGTCCACCACTACTACATAGTCCGGCTCGTAGATATTGGAGTGGATGCTGCATCGCTCTGTGCTAATTCGATTGTAAGCGGTAATGGGCGCTCCACTTCGTTCCGGGCCATATTCCGGAAACCCCTGGACGTATTTCCCGGAGGAGAACGCTGCATCCGCCAGCAGCAGGCACGCCGTCTTAGCACCTTGGCCGCCTCTGCCATGCCAGCGGATCTCTACCATATTCTGATTGTTCATACACAGACCTCCCTGTTTCGGCTGCAGCAGGGTATAAAAATAGCCCCCGTCCGTAAAGGGACGAGAACTGACGTTTTCGCTATACCACCCGTTACTGCATACCAACATATGCATCCCCAGCATAACGGTGGGGTACCGGCAGCTCCTACTCAACTTTCAGGCTGCAGTTCAGAAGTGATTTTCAGCAAAGGGCTACTTTCACCGGGCTTACACCCTTCCCGGCTCGCTGGAGATTTTACCTTCTGCCTACTCTCTTCGTCATCACATTTCAAGCTTTTTTGATTGTTTATACTATATCCGACGCATTTCCTTTTGTCAAGAGAAAGCCGCCGCCACATTTTCACAACCTTTTCCAGAAATTGCGGACGTTTTTTGTATATTTTGTTCTTCTCCAGCGTACACCTGTCCGCCTCACAAACCAGTGATGAATATCTTTCACTTTCATCCGTCAACGCAGTTTTTCTTGCAAAGTTGATATCAAAATTTTTTGCACTTTTTCTATAAAACCTATTGACAAATCCGCCTGTTTATTGTATATTGTAGACACAAAGAACAAGGGGTGATTCCAATGAAGAGTTAGAGCACGGCGGTTCAGCGAGAGAACTGGTCGGAAGTTATGACGTCTTGCAGTTTGTTATCTTGCAGTATTTATTTTTGAAAGGATTTGATAAACCCATTTCTTTTTGATTCCGGCAAAGCCGGTTAAAAATAGATACTACAGATTCAGGAGGATAGGTCCCATGTACTGATCAGTCATTCGTCCAGAAACCATTTATTCGGAGGCTCGGGTCCCATGAAAAGGTAAGCGGCTAATCCGCAATTCGTATTTGATTGAGAAGATACACGTTTGATTTCACAGAGGACAGTCAAAAGAACAAGTGATTCCTGGCTCAGATTTCTGATTAAGATTTATCTTCACGATGGGTGCTCAATCGAGCATCAGTGGACAAATCCATTGAACCGTGTCATTAGAATTCAGTCGCAGTTCGAATGAGACAAAAAGCCCATGAATGTATCAGCGGTAACCCTGACAGCAACGGATAATCCGAAAAAACGGAATCATTCGCAGCAACGGAACCCCGTGATGTAGGAAACTCCGTTACCACGGCAGAGGCCTTGGATTGGAAGATCCGAAAACGCGGAAGAGAATTCGCAGCAAGGAACGATCATTGCAGCGGTAAAAGCCCGCAGTAGTGTAACCATCCAGACTGACGAAGAAGAACCCGTAGCAACGCAACAAGAATCCGTAAGAACCGGCAAATACCCGTAGCAAGGGAAAATCCAGTACAGCGGCAAGTAACCGTGAGCAATGGCAAGAAACCAACGAAACGGAACCATCGCAGCATTGGCTGAAATCCATTCGTGGCAAAGCCGCAATATGGATCATGGTCCAAAGCATCGAGAACCGTGACAATGGAATATCCATAGCAGCGGCAAAATACCGAAACATTGGAAGAAAGTCCGTAGTTTGATTTGATAAATGTTCCTTTACCGAGGAAATATCCCATGAACAATTGTCCGTTTATCCAAAACGTAAAAATGGATTGACAGCCAAAACGATCATGCGGAAACCAACGTATTGACAGATTATTGATTCAAATAAACAATCTATAAGGATTCATGGAAGCTCAGTCCTGTGAACGTGCAATGGGAAAAGCCCAGCTGATTAGAATGACCAGTTACAAAGGATGTCCCATGAACAGATCATGTTCAGAAATAATTTCATAATTTAATATTATCGAAAGGATGAGAGGGGTATGATTGATCCCACCCAGCAGTAGCTACCGTGTATGATTTCAGGTTTGTGATCATACACGGTAGTTTTTTCTGCTGCACGCGCTTTATGTCCTGCTAATTTTTCACAAAAACTCTGCTTTTTTCCCAGGAAACCTTGGCTTGCAGTATATATTATATTGTGGTATAATGCTTTTGCCGTAAAATTGTTTTTATATCGAATCATTTGACGACAAGGAGCTATAGAGGTTTTATGGAAAAAACAATGATCAAGGATCTGACCACTGGCAGCGTTGGAAAGGAATTGCTGCGATTCTCTTTCCCATTTATGTTGTCCAACGCCCTACAGACGGTTTACAACCTGGTAGATATGGTGGTAGTGGGACAGTTTGTGGGTGCCAGTGGCTTGTCTGCCGTATCCATCGGCGGTCAGATCGTCTGGCTTTTGTGCTGCTTGGCCATCGGTTATGCCTCCGGAGGACAGATCTTTATTTCCCAGCTGGTAGGTGCAGGCGATCACGCCGGAATCCGCCGGACCATCGGCACCCTGTTCACCGTAATCGCCGCCTTTTCCGTTTTGTTTACGATCCTCGGCATTATTTTCCATGCGCCCCTGCTGGCGCTACTCAACACACCAGCAGAATCCATGGAACAGGCCAAGGATTATGTAGTGATCTGTTCCTTCGGCATGTTCTTCGTCTACGGATATAATACGGTTTCTGCCGTGCTCCGTGGTATGGGCGACTCCACTCGCCCCTTTTTGTTCATCGCCATTGCTGCTATCCTCAATGTGATTTTGGATGTGATCTTCGTCGGACCTTTCGGCATGGAGAGCGCAGGTGCTGCTCTGGCCACCATTATCTCTCAGGCCGTCAGTTTCATCGTCTCCATCATCTACCTCTACATTCGTCGCGAAAGCTTCGGCTTTGACTTTAAGCTGAAAAGCTTCGCCGTAGATGGCCGTACCTTCAAATCACTCTCTTTTCTGGGCCTGCCCCTGACGGTGCAGACCACCGCCATCAATATTTCCATGTTGTTCGTCTCCGCCGGCATCAACACCTACGGTCTTGTTTATGCTTCCGTTTATGGCATTGGCGGAAAACTTCAGTCCATCATGTTTATTATCACCAACTCCATCTCCACCGCCAGCGCCTCCATGTTCGGCCAAAACCTGGGCGCCGCCAAGTTTGACCGCGTCAAAAAGATCTTTTGGTTCGGCAACCTCTACTGCATCATCTTCTTTGTCGTGGTAGCCATTGTGTGTCTGGTGATCCCCGGCCCCATTTTCCGGCTGTTCACCCAGGACGCAGAAGTCATTGCCCAGGCCGATCAGTTTATGGTCACACTGGTAGTCATGTTCTCCGGATTTGCCACCATGACCGCCGGCATCGCACTGATCAACGGCATCGGCAACGGCAGCCTCAGTCTGATCACCGCTTTGCTGGACGGCGTCATTGTCCGTATCGGCCTCTGATGGCCGGACCCATGGGCTTGGGCGTATGGGGTTATTTCTGGGGCAACGCTCTGGCTGGTTATATCAGCACCATAATTGGAGATTTCTATTATCTCACCGGCGCATGGAAACGCCGCAAGCTGATGATCGACAAATAAACGGCAGCACCGCAGGTTTAAACTGCGGTGCTTTTTCTATATAATTAAGTGCGATCACGTTTCCTTCCGGTAGCAAGAAAAACTTCCTTCCCCCAGCAGCGTTTCCCCCGCTTTTACCTGGACCTGGAACACCAGAATGGTTCTCCCCAGCTTCACTGGCCTAGCCTCCGCCACGATCGTTCCTTCCGTCACATTCCGCAAATATCGAAAGTTGCCATCCAGCGTTACGCACGTTCCACCCAACGCCCGGCTGTAGGCG
>CBCTLT010000024.1:0-9391 GCA_965147785.1 uncultured Oscillospiraceae bacterium | reverse complement strand
GGCTCAGCTTTCAGCATCAAGATTTTGATCTCACCTTGGTAACTCAGGCAGATCTAGACCAATTCTTAACCAATGCGCAGCCGCCCAACGGCCATTACGGCTGGACCTTTGAGGAACATGTGGCGGCAGGTCTGCTGGACCCGGAGGACGGCGTTTTGGAAACCAACAGCGAAGGGATCGTCTCTGCCTGCTTTACCACCACCATAGACCTGGGCGGATACACCTGCGACGCCGGCTACTACTTCAGCGAGACCATGGCAAATCTGGGCTCCGGCAGAGCCGTTCTCACAGAGGTCCATGTGGACCCGCCGGACGACATTCCCACGGCACAATGGGTATCCCGGTTTTCCGAGCCCTGGCTTTATCGGATGCTCCATTATCCTGATCGGAACGCCTGGTATGTCCCTATCACCGCCGGGTCCCTGCTGACGGAAAAACAGAGAACAGTCATTGCGGAAAACCTGCTGGCGCGAGCTGCCATGGACAATGGAGTCACCCTGGAAACGCTGGAGGACGCCTATGCCTATCTGGACCAGTGGACGTTGGCCCAGAACTTTTACGAGGCAGCCAGGGGCTGGGTGTTTAACGGCACCGGCATTGCGCTCTACGAAGCTGCCCAAAACAGTCTTACATCATGACCCCAATTGTACTGACTCAGTTTCCGGCACCCCAGCGGCGCCGGAAACTTTTTGGCTGGCTTCGCTAAACTACTCCCTGTGCGGCAAACACGGCTGACCATTGACATTCCCGCTTTCATCCATTATACTTATGGTACAAACAAATTTTCGGAAGGGAGTTTTTATTTCCATGGACGACCCAGACCCTGGCAGTACCGTCTTAAAATTGATACTGCTGTTTCTCCTGATCCTGGTGAATGCATTTTTCGCCATGTCGGAGATCGCAATTATTTCTCTCAACGACACGAAGCTGCAAAAGCAGGCGGAAAGCGGCAACAAAAAGGCCGCCCAAGTGCTGAAACTGATCTCTAATTCCAGCAGCTTTCTGTCCACCATTCAGATCGGCGTGACCCTGGCAGGCTTCCTGACCTCCGCTTTGGCGGCCCAGAGCTTTGCCAACAACCTGGCCCAGGTGATCGGTCAGACTGCTGTGGCGAAGTACATTCCCATGGCCGTCATCAGCGGCTTCTCCACTGTGCTGATCACCCTCATCATGAGCTATTTCTCCCTGGTCCTGGGCGAACTGGTGCCCAAGAAAATCGCTATGCAGAAGTCGGAGCAGGTCTCGTTCCAGGCCGTCTCCATCCTGCTGGTGGTCCATACTGTGGCCAGGCCCTTTGTGAAGATCCTTTCTCTCTCCACCAACGCGGTGGTGCGGCTGCTGGGCATGGACCCCAATGCCGACGAGGAGACCGTCACGGAGGAAGAAATCCGCATGATGGTAGACGCCGGCCAGGAAAAGGGCGTCATTGAGCACACCCAGAAGGAAATGATCAACAACATTTTTGAGTTTGACGACATCGACGTCTCCGACGTCATGACCCACCGGACCGACATGGCCTGCGTAGCTGCCGACGACCATATCAACGACGTCATTGAACTCTCCATTTCCAAGGGCTACTCCCGGATTCCCGTCTACGGCGACGATCTGGACAACATCATCGGTATTGTATACATTAAGGATCTGCTGAAATACATCGGTACGGATCTGCCGGAAACGGAAAGTCTTTCTGCCCTGATGCGCAAGGCCTACTACGTGCCGGAGAGCAAGCGCTGCGGCGACCTGTTCTCTGAAATGACGGAAAAGCATATCCAGATGGCCATCGTGGTAGACGAGTACGGCGGTACTGCGGGTCTTGTAACCCTGGAGGATCTACTGGAGTCCATTGTGGGCAATATTCAGGACGAGTACGACAACGAGGAAGATGAGATCTCCAAGATCAACGAGACCACCTTCACTATCGAGGGCATTACCGACCTGGAGGAAGTGGAAGAACTGATCCCGGTTCAGTTCCCAGAGGGCGATTACGACACCTTGGCAGGCTTCCTCATCAGTCAGCTGGGCTTCCTGCCGGAGGACGGCCAAATGAATACCGTAGAGTATCAGAATGTCCGATTTACCGTCTTGTCTGTGGAGGAACATCGGATTGAGAAAATTCGGGTGGAACTGCTTCCCACCCCCACCGAAGAAAAACCGGAATCCTAAAGCGCCTTCATGCCGCAGTGTTTTGCACTGCGGCATATTTTTATTTTCTACAATAAAATCACTCCCGAGGGTTGATTTTTTTATGACATCATGCCATAATGGCAGAGGACGGATTCCGTCCTACATTATTATCATTACAGTGAGGTGAACAAGATGGACGGCTGTGACAGTTATGGGCGAATACGGGAGATTGGTATGCCTGTCCGGGTCCATTTTGTGCGCCCTGACAACACGATCTAAACCATCGCCCGATTTTTCCCATACACGAGCCACTTCGGAGCGTGTCCCTGAACGCTGAAAAATGGCGATGGGCTTTTTGCGCCCATTTTCAGGTACAGGCTCCTCCATAGCCGCGCATTTGCGCCAAGAAGGAGGTTCTATGTATGACGAAAACGAAAGAAATGGTACACATGACCCAGAACGAGCACACCAGAGAGATTCTCTCCATCATTCGGAGCGGTGTCTCTCCGCTGGTTCTGCGGAAAAAACTGGAAGACTATCACGAAAACGATATCGCCGCAGTCCTGCCGGAGCTCCAGGAGGCGGAACGGAAAAAGCTCTGCCGTTCCCTGGATCCCGATGTACTGGCGGAAGTGTTCCCCTATTTAGATGAGGACGCAGCTCCGCTGCTCTCAGAGCTGGATGTAAGCCGGGCAGTGGAGGTGGTGTCCCGTCTGGACCCCGACGACGCCGTCTCCATGCTGCGGCAGCTCAGCCGTGGAAAACGGGATGTGCTGCTGGATCTGCTGGATCCGGACAGCCGTCGAGACATCGCTCTGGTGGCCTCCTTTGACGAGGAGGAAATCGGCAGCAAAATGACCACTGATTATATCGAACTGCCCCTGGACTGCACGGCTAAGACCGCGATGGAGTCTCTCTCCCAGCAGGCCAGAGAAAACAGTAATATCTCCACCATCTATGTGCTGGGCAAGGATCAAACCTTTTATGGTGCAGTTCCTCTGCGGGATCTCATCATCGCCGACGGCGGCACGGCCTTGACGGAACTCACCATCACATCTTTCCCCTATGTCTACGCCCAGGAGCTGGTGGAGGACTGCGTGGAGACCCTAAAGGATTACTCCGAGGACTCCATTCCGGTATTGGATCATCAAAACCGGATTCTGGGCATTGTCACTGCCCAGAACCTGATGGAGCTTTCCGACGCCGAAATGGACGAGGATTACGCCCGTCTGGCTGGTCTCACCGCCCAGAACGACCTGCGGGAATCCGTGGCGGTCAGCGTTCAGAAGCGACTGCCCTGGCTCATTGTCCTTTTGGGGTTGGGCCTGATCGTCTCTAGCGTGGTAGGGCTGTTTGAGGGTGTGGTGGCACAGCTGCCACTGATCATTTGCTTTCAGTCCCTGATCCTGGACATGGCCGGTAACGTGGGCACGCAATCCTTGGCGGTAACCATCCGGGTTCTCACCGATGAAACCATTCCGCCTCGAGACCGGCTGCGGCTGGTACCCCGGGAAATGCGGGTGGGACTGTGTAACGGCATCCTGCTGGGGGTACTGTCCTTCGGCCTGATCGGGCTCTATCTCATGCTGGGCAAAGGGCAAACTCCAGGGGTGGCTTTTTTCATCTCCGGCTGTATCGGGGTGGCGCTGATGGCTGCCATGATGATCTCCGGTATGTTCGGCACCATCATCCCCATGTTTTTTAAGAAACTGCATATTGATCCGGCGGTGGCCTCCGGTCCTCTGATTACCACAGTCAATGACCTTGTAGCAGTGGTGGTATACTATGGCCTCACCTGGGTTTTTCTCATCGAAATTTTCCACATGGTATAAAACAGCTCCGAGCAGAGCGGCGATTTCTCCTATCGCTGTCCTGCCCGGAGTTTTTACTTTTGTCAAAGCATCGCTTTTCAGATCTTTCCGTTTTCTGTTCAAAGGTGCCTTGCCAGGAATGCCAGCAACTCCGCGATCCAGTGGGGCGTCCTGGGAAATCGCAACTGGATCATAGATTCCAGGTTGTCCACAAGTGAAGGAATGTCCCCGACTTTCTCACGTCCCAGAGCCAGTGGTGCCTTCACCGCTTCGCCCACGGCAACACGCGCGCCAATCGCCGCGGCTCCTACGGTGTAGATCCCTATGGCACAGCCGCCAATGGCCAGATACCCAACGGCCAGGCCACCCAATGCCAACATTCCCACCGCCAGGCCACCCAGTGTCACAGTTCCCAGGGCAACAGCCCCCAAGGCCAGCAGTCCCGCAGAGACAGCTCCCAGGGAGATCACCCCCACTGCAACCGTTCCCAGTGCCACCACACCGGTAGCCACATTGCCAATGGCCACGATACCTTTGGCGTGACAGATGCCCCGATCTCCGAAATGAATATGTACCAAGGGCAATCCGTGTATCTCTCGCTTGCTGCGATACTCAAAGCGCCATCTTCGAACCCATTCCCTTGACTGCATGGGCTCCGTATCGTACTGTGGCATATTTGCGTAATCCTCCGCAGCCTCCCGACCCACCAACTCATCCAGAGAGACCGAGAAATAATCTCCCAGAGCCATCAGCTTATCCAGTTCCGGTGTGGTGACGCCAGTCTCCCATTTGGAGACGGTCTGCCGGGATACTCCCACCACATTTCCTAACTCCTCCTGGGACAATCCCGTCTGCTTTCTAAGGGACAAAAGCCGCTCCGAAAAGCCCATATCCATTTCCTCCTTTGCATTTGCCGGGAATATGGTACCAGAAAAACAGCAAAAACGCCACCAAGTTTTGCTGGAACCTTGTCACCTAAAGTTAACATCCCGCAAAACACCCCGGAACACCATGTTCCGGGGCATGTCTTATACTTGGGCAAACACCTGACCGATGGGGTCCCGGATCACCAAATCCGCCTGATCATCGTAAGGGGTTTCATCTCGGTTAATGAGCACCAAATGCTTCCCTTTATAGTAGCGGAGCAATCCTGCTGCGGGATACACCGTCAAAGAGGTACCTCCCACAATCAAAAGATCCGCCTGGGCAATGGCATGAACGGCACCTTCTACCGTATCCTGGTCCAGCCCCTCCTCATAGAGCACTACATCGGGCTTGATGATTCCACCGCAGTCGCACAGAGGAATGCCATCAGCCTCCCGGATCTTTCTGGCGCCCTCCAGGCCGTCAAACCGTTTTCCGCAGCGGACGCAGCGATTTTGATAGATGGAACCGTGGAGATTGTAGATCCGATGGCTCCCAGCCTTTTCATGAAGTCCGTCCACATTCTGGGTCACCACTGCCAGCAGCTTTCCCTCCCGCTCCAGTTCCGCCAGCCGGAGATGGGCCTGGTTGGGCTGAATATCCTCCGGCGGCATGAGCTGCTTCCGGTAAAAGTCGTAGAATTCAGCAGTGTGGCTCTCATAGAAGGAGTGGGAAAGCATGGTCTCCGGAGGATAGGCGAACTTCATATGGTACAACCCGTCCACACTGCGGAAATCCTTGATCCCGGATTCCGTACTAACGCCGGCGCCGCCGAAAAAGACGATGCGGCTGGACGCCTCAATCCATGTTTTCAGGGTGCTGATGGCTTCGTTCATGTCGATATTCCTCCCATTCCGATTCCAGTTCCTGAATGAATTTTTTCTCCGCCCGGGTCTTGTGGGGCAACTGAATGTTTTGAGCCAAGTCGGGCCGCCGTTCCCGGGTCCGGAAAATGGCCTGTTTTTTACGCCAGCGTTCCACCAGCTGGTGGTTGCCGGACAGCAGCACCGGCGGCACCGCAAGGCCATGCCATACCTCCGGCCGGGAGTATTGGGGATATTCCAGCAGGCCGTTCCAGTGGCTTTCATCCTCATAACAGGCAGCCTCCGACAGCACCCCGGGCACCAGTCGGCATACCGCATCCGTCACCGCCATGGCCGCCAGCTCTCCCCCGGTGAGCACAAAATCCCCCAGGGAGATCTCCTCATCTACGCACTCGTCGATGAAGCGCTGGTCCACCCCTTCATAGTGTCCGCAGACCAAAATCAAATTGTCCAGCTTGGCCAGCCGCTTGGCGTCCTCCTCGGTGAAGGTCTTGCCGCAGGGAGACATATAGATGGTGTGGGCAGGACCGCCAATTTCATCCTGCACCGCCGTCCAGCAGCGGTACAACGGGTCCGCCTGCATAATGGCTCCCTGTCCGCCGCCGTATGGGTAGTCATCCACCTGATTTTGCCGGTTGGTGGTATAGTCCCGGATCTGGTGGGCCTCCAAATGTAGGATTCCCTTTTTCTGGGCTCGTCCCAGAATGCTCTCGGAGAAGATGGCGTTCATGGTGTCCGGGAACAGAGTAAGCACGTCAACTCTCATCCGTGGCCATCCCCTCCAACAGCCGCACCTTGATATAGCCCGCCTCCACGTTCACTTCCTCCAAAAAGGCGGAGACTGCCGGGATCATATATTCCCGCTGTCCCTTGACGATATAGACGTCGTTGGCCGGACCGGAATACACGTCCTTCAGTGTTCCGATCTCCTCCCCGGCGGCAAAGACCGGCAGGCCGATCAGGTCGGAAATAAAGACCCGTCCCTCGGGGATCTCCGCCTTGTCCCGGTCGATGGATACCACCTTGTTTTTCATGGCCTGGGCGGTGGACATATCGTCGATGCCTCGGAGTTTGCACAGGAGCATATTTTTATGGATCCTGGACTTCTCCACCGTATAGGCGCTGCCGTCGATCCAAAAGGTGTCAAAGGCCTGCAAAAACTCCGGTCCATCGCACCAAGGCAGGATTTTGACCTCTCCCTGAATGCCGTGGGTGGAGACGATCTGCCCGGCCTCTAAAAATCTTGTTTTCATGGGTAATTCCCCTTATTTATGACGGATTGCCCCTTCTATAGGGCTGTCTGTGTTCCGATTATACCATGTCCCGCCAACCAGCGCAAGTCTTTGCCATCCGGTCCATTCTGTGGTATACTGGACCGGGAGGGATCTTCATGCTAAGACCATACAAGCCATCGGACTGCTCAGCCCTGGCCCGGCTGTTCTATGAAACGGTCCACCGGGTAAATGCAGCAGACTACACCCCGGAGCAGCTGGATGCCTGGGCCACCGGCCAGGTGGATGAAGCGACCTGGAACGAAAGCTTTCTCCGGCACACCACCTTTGTGGCAGAGGAGAACGGCACCATCCTGGGCTTCGGAGACATGGATGAGACTGGCTACCTGGACCGGCTCTATGTCCATCATGCCCATCAGCGAGAGGGCATTGCCACCGCCATTTGCGACGCATTGGAGCAGGCCGTCCCCTCTGCCTGCTATACCACCCATGCCTCCATTACCGCCAAACCTTTTTTCATGCAGCGGGGCTACTGGGTGGTGCGACAGCAGACTGTGGTGCGATATGGGGTGGAAATGACCAATTTTGTTATGGAAAAGAAGATGACCGGTTGACAAGATTTTCAAAGTATGTTATCATGGGGAAAATTTTTAGGAGGTGCGGCATATGTTTCAGAATTTCGTTGTGAGCTACAGCCGACCTCTGCCTGCGCAGCCCGACCAGTCCTCTTGGCCGGGCCGTAGGCTTATACCCATCTTGCGGGAAACGTAGCGGACAGTCGTCCCAGAAATACGTTTTACAGCAGCGGTATAGGCATTCTTTCCTGCCTGTACCGCTGTTTTATTTTATAGAAGGGAGTGTCTCTATGAACAGCCAGGAATACCGCGCCATCCTGCAGCACTACGAAGCAAACAATGAAGATCTCCGATTTGAAACACGTTGGTGCCAGATCGAATACCAGACCACACTGCGCTATATCCACCGATATTTGCAGCCCGGAGACAAGATTTTGGAGATTGGAGCCAGCACTGGCCGATATTCCATTTCCCTGGCGGCAGAGGGCTACGATGTCACGGCGGTGGAACTAGTACCCCACAATCTGGACGTTCTCCGTTCCAAGATCACTCCGGATATGACCATCCGGGCCTTGGAGGGCAACGCTCTCCACCTGGATATGCTGCCAGACGAAACCTACGACATGACCCTGCTGCTGGGTCCCCTCTATCATCTGTTTCAGGATGCAGAAAAACAGCAGGCCATTGCAGAAGCCCTGCGGGTGACAAAACGAGGCGGCATCGTCATGGCAGCATACTGCATCACGGACGGACCGATGATCAACTACACATTCCGACAGGGCCGCTATCGCCATCTTCTGGAGCGAGGCTGCCTAGACGATGAGAATTTCGTCTTTCGTCCGGAACAGGGCGGGTTTCTGTTTGAGCACGTCCGCAAGGCAGACGTGGATCGTCTCATGGCCGGTTTTCATGTGGAACGGCTCCATTATGTGGCCACTGATGGCCTGCCCGGGTTTTTGCTGGAAGAATTGGATGAGATGGAGGACGAAACATTTCGTGCGGTGCTGCGTTACCACTGGACTGTCTGCGAACACGATACCCTAGCCGATGCCACCGCCCACAGCCTGGACATTTTCCGAAAGCAATCACGTGTAATATTCCTGTACAGCCGGGAAAATCTAGGATAAAATAAAACGTAATATTTAGAGAAATGAGGCAACACAGCAATGGAAAAACTCATTGACCTGATCTCAGGGCAGGTATCCGATGCCTTCCAGAAGGCCGGTTTTGAGGCGTCCTATGGCCGGGTCTCCCTGTCGGGACGGCCGGACCTGTCCGAATATCAGTGCAACGGCCGTATGCCCGCCGCCAAGCAGTACCATAAGGCTCCCATTGCCAGCGCGGAGGCAGGGGGGGCAGAACTTCAAGGTAACCCGGCATTTGCATCCGCGGAGGCGGTGAAGCCCGGATTTATCAACCTGCGTCTGGCACCGGAGATGGTTTCTAATTATGTAAACCAAATGGCTCAGGCAGATCACTTTGGGCTTCAGAGAGAGGCCCAGCCGAAAACCATCGTCATCGACTACGGCGGCGCCAATGTGGCAAAACCCCTTCATGTGGGCCATATTCGTCCCGCCATTATCGGCGAGGCTGTGAAACGTATTGCCCGTTATTTTGGCAACCGGGTCATTGGCGATGTCCATTTGGGAGACTGGGGTCTCCAGATGGGACTGATTATTGAAGGCATTCGAGACAAAAATCCTGACCTTCCCTATTTCGACCCGGATTTTCAGGGAGAGTATCCCACCGAGCCGCCCTTCACCATTTCCGAGTTGGAGCAGATCTATCCCGCTGCCTCCGCCCGCAGCAAGGAGGACCCGGATTTTTCCGCCAGAGCCCACGAGGCCACACTGAAACTCCAGCAAGGCGATAAGGGCTATATGTAAATCTGGCGTCATGTG